>NZ_DBHIHF010000014.1:0-63305 GCF_057248925.1 Stomatobaculum sp. | reverse complement strand
CAGTTGTGGTGCCTAACGATAGTCAATGTGTCCAGAATTCTGGGTACATATCAAAAGCAAGCTCAGGTTTCTTTCCTTCTTCCTTGCAATGTTCCAGATAGGTATCAACAGCATCATGAAAATCATTCAAAAGTTCCTTGGCAGATTCGCCCTCATACGAGATAAGAGATCGAATTCCCATGACTTTACCGAAAAAGATACCGTCTTCCTCTGAAAACTCGACGCTACCTACATATCCTTTATACTGAATGGTATTATTCATATCAGTCCCTCCTCTGTCAGCAGTGTAATCAGCTGTTTCACCTGATAACTTTTCAACTCGTTTCCCGGATGTGGTTTGTGAAGCAAGATGCTTCCGTGTTCCTTGTTGGAAAAAAATAATACGAGAACCGCTTGTTTTGCCTTTATTTGAGCACACATAATCAAAGTATTTCAGTAGTGCTTCAGCCTCATCAAAAGTAAAGTCTTTTGGATTAGACTTAAGGCGTTGAATCAATTTTTCTTTTTGTCCCATCGGATTTACCTCCGTCATTGAAAGTATAGACGAGAGCGCCATGCTATGCAACTATATTTAGTTGCATACTCAAAGGCAAGCAAAAAGCCCTTGAATTGCCTCTCCCGAAATGCTATACTCTGCCGGTAAGCCGACATGTCGGAATGGCAGACGATGCAGACTCAAAATCTGTTGCTCGCAAGGGCGTGTGGGTTCAAGTCCCACTGTCGGCAGGCAGAGAATACCGGTTGTTTTCCCTGAATTGGGAGAGCAGCCGGTTTTTGTTTTGACGCGCGGAACCGGCGGAGAGACGGTCCGCGGTTGACGGAAAGCGTCTTCCCGCCTATACTTACGGGTAACACGGAAACGAACAGCGGAGGTGGACTATGAGAAACAGAAGAGTGGGGCTCTTTTGTGCGGCAGCGCTGGCGGCGGCTCTCGCCGTGACCGGCTGCGGCAAGAAGAGCGGTTCCAAGGTTGTGGAGACTTCGGCGGAAAATCGCGCGGCCGAGACAGCGGCGAGCGTCGCGGCGACCTCCGGCAGCGCAGAGAGCAGTACCGCGGCGGCGGGCAACAGTGCGGCGGCGACCGAAAAGCGCGCATTGATTTCCGCAAAGGTCGAAACCTATCAGAAGGACAATGTTTCGATCGGCTATCCGGTGGTCAACGGCCTCACGGACAGCGCGCAGCAGGAGAAGCTGAATGCGCACTTAAAGGAGAACGCGCTCTCGCCGATTGAGGCACTGCTCACCGACGCGGCAAAGGATAAGCTCACGGTGACGGCAGAGGTTGTCTCGGCGGATGCGGACCGCGTTGTGGTCGTGTACCGCGGTGAGATGCAGCGGAGCGGCGACACGGCGCCGGTCAAGCTCTTCTATACCAATACGGTCGCGGTGAAGACCTTGAAAGATCTCGGCCTACGCGACGCGGTGGATGCCGACAGCATGGTGAATTATGCGCTCGGTGATGCGTTCGAGCTTGACAACGCGGGTGAGAGTGAGGTCAATGCCTACAAGGCCTGGGTGCAATCGACGGGCAAGGAGGCGTTGCAGAAGTCGCTCGAAGAGAAGTTGGCGGCGTCGGATTTTCCGCTGAAAAAGGGCGAAAACGGCAAGCTTCAGTGGCCGGAGAGCTTCAGCTATGTGAAGGACGGCGAGATTTACTTCTCGATTTCGGTGCCGCAGGACATGGGCAATGTGGTCGTGATGAAGTATGACATGGTGACCAAGTAAAGAGGGAAGTTCAGGAGAGAGCGGAGAGAGAATGGGGCGGAAACTCCGTTCTCTTTCTGTTTTACTGCCCTTTTTGCAGGGGAGTGTGCTAAAATTGCTGCAAAGAGAGGAGGCGGAATGGACTGCAGAGAAGCGGAACGGCAGATGTCACGTTTTATACAGCGGGAGCTCACAGAGGAAGAGACCGCTGACTTTTTAGAGCACATCCGTTGTTGCAGTGTCTGTCGCCGGGAGCTCGAGACGAATTTTTTCCTGCTGGAGGGGCTGCGCGTTCTCGACACGGACAGCGACGACTTCGACGGGACGAGAGCCATGAATCGGGAGTTGCGCTACGAATTTCAGCGACTTCGCCGCGCGCGCCTTCGAAAAATCCTGCGCTATGTGATGGATGCGCTGACCAGTGCCGGCGTCACAGTCGCAGGACTTTTATTGCTCCGCATTTTATACTGGCATGCGGGCTGAAAGAGGAGAAAACGGATTGGAAGCACAAAAGAAAGTTGTATTGATTGACGGCCACAGCATTCTGAATCGCGCGTTTTACGGCGTGCCGGAGCTCACAAATTCGGCAGGCCTGCACACGAATGCGGTCTATGGATTTTTAAATATCCTGTTAAAACTTCTGGAGGAAGAGCAGGCGGACTATCTCGCGGTCGCGTTTGACCTGCCTGCGCCGACCTTCCGCCACGAGCGCTATGCGGCGTACAAGGGAACCCGGAAGCCGATGCCGGAAGAACTGCGGGAACAGGTGCCGCTCCTAAAAGAGCTCCTTGGCGCCATGCACATTCAGACTGTCTCGCTTGAGGGCTTTGAGGCGGATGATGTGATCGGAACCCTTGCGAAACGCTGCCAGAAAGAGGGGTATGCGGTCACGGTTGTGTCCGGTGATCGGGATCTTCTGCAGCTCGCGGATCGTCACATTCTGATTCGACTGCCGAAGACCAGCCGCGGCAAGACCGAGATCCTCGATTTCACGCCGGAGGCGGTCAGGGAGACCTACGGGGTCACGCCGGAGGAATTCATTGATGTCAAGGCACTGATGGGCGATACCTCCGACAACATCCCGGGCGTACCCTCAATCGGTGAGAAGACGGCGACCGCGCTGATTCAGAGCTTTCATTCGATTGAAAATCTGAAAGAACATCTGGACGAAGTGAAGCCGCCGCGCGCAAAAAAAGCGCTCGAAGAGCATTTCGAGGACGCTGTCTTTTCCAAGTGGCTTGCGACCATCTGCCTCGACGCTCCGCTTGCGTTGGATCTCTCCGCGCTGAAACTCGGTGAAATCTATACGGCGGCTGCCTACGAGCAGATTCAGCGGCTTGAATTCCGCTCGCTCTTAAAGCATTTCGGGAGCGAGGTACAGCGGGAGAATATGCGCGCGCAGCAAAAGCCGAAACTTCGACTCCTGCAGAGTGCGGCAGAGCTTGAGGAAGTGCTGCGGCAGGCGGCGGAGGCACCGGAAACGGGAATTGCGCGGGACGCTCTCCTGAGTTCTCTTTGCTTCCGCGCGGAGGAAGCAGTGCTTTTTTATCGGCGCGAACCGGAGGAAGCCGAGCGCGAAAAAATGAAGGCGCTCGCCGGAACCGGCGAGGGTCTGGTACTCTCCGGGACCGCGGAACAAGACTTTCTGAAAGCCTTGTTTCAGCAGGCAAAGCGGGTCTCGGCGCTCGCTCTGAAGGAGCTCGTCAAAGAGGTCGGCACGGCGGAGCGCGAGAACGTCGATGACCTCGGTGTGCTCGCCTATCTCGTGAATCCGCTCAAAGAGAGCTATCAGAGTGAGGATCTTGCGCGGGACTACCTGTCCCTTCTCCTGCCGAGTGCCAAAGAGGATGCGGTCGCCGCTGCCGCCTATGCGGGCTATGTCGCCTTTGCGGCGCGGCAGCCGCTTTGCGACAAGGTGAAAGAGCTCGGCATGGAAGCGCTGTATGAGACCGTTGAGCGTCCGCTCATTTTCATGCTTGCCGAGATGGAAGAGACCGGTGTCAGGGTGGATGCCGAAAAATTGAAGGCCTTCTCAGAAGAACTTGAGACCGAAATTCACCGGATTGAGACCGAAATTTTTGAGGAGACCGGCGAGAACTTTAACCTGAATTCACCGAAGCAGCTCGGGGAAATTTTATTCGAGAAGATGAAACTTCCCTACGGCAAAAAGACCAAGAGCGGCTATTCGACCGCGGCCGACATTCTGGAGAAGCTTGCGTCCGAGTATCCGGTCGTCAAAAAAATACTCCGCTACCGCATGCTGACCAAGCTGAATTCGACCTATGCAATCGGGCTCGCGGGCTTTATTCGGACTGACGGCAGAATTCACGGCACCTTTCACCAGACCATCACGGCGACGGGGCGCATCTCGTCCGCGAATCCGAATCTCCAGAATATTCCGATCCGGACAGAGATGGGCAGTCGCGTGCGCGCGGTCTTTGTGCCCTCGCCCGGCAAGGTCTTTGTGGATGCCGACTACTCGCAGATTGAGCTTCGCATCCTCGCGGCGCTCTCCGGCGACGAGAATCTGATTGCGGCTTACCGCGACGCGGTGGATGTCCACGCGGTCACGGCGTCGCAGGTCTTCCATGTGCCGCTCTCAGAAGTCACGCCCTTGCAGCGGCGAAACGCGAAGGCCGTGAACTTCGGCGTGGTCTACGGTATCTCGGCCTTCGGCCTCTCGGAGGACTTAAGCATCTCGAGAAACGAGGCGAAGGAGTACATCAACCGCTACTTCGCGACCTATCCGAAGGTAAAGCACTTCCTGGACCGCCAGATCAAAGAAGCGAAGGAATACGGCTTTACGCGAACCCTGTTCGGCAGAATACGCCCTGTGCCGGAACTGAAGAGCTCAAACTTTATGCAGCGCTCGTTTGGCGAGCGCGTCGCGATGAATGCGCCGATTCAGGGTACCGCAGCCGATATCATGAAGATTGCGATGGTCAAGGTGCGGCGCGCGCTCGCAGCGGAAAAACTCGACGCAAAGATTGTGCTCCAGATTCACGACGAACTTCTGGTGGAAGCGGCGGAGGCCGAGGCGCCCCGCGTCCTGGAACTCCTGAAAGAGACCATGCGGCATGCCGCAGAGCTCCGCGTGCTGCTCGAGGTCGATGCGCACATCGGCGCATCCTGGCTGGAGGCGCACTGATGGTGCTCGAAGTCTGCGGCGGCGTCGGCTCGGGAAAGAGCCTTGTGCTCGCCTATCTGCGGGAGAACTACGGCGCGTGTATTGTCGGCATGGATGAGCTGGCGCATGAACTCTACGAGCCGGGACAGCCGGGCTATCTCCGCGCGCTGGAACTCATGGGCGAGAAGATACTTGCCGAGGACGGGCAACTGAATCGAAGCGCGATGGCGGATTGCCTCTACCGGGAGCCGTCTCTGCTTTCTTCGCTCGATGAAACCGTGCACCCCCTGGTCTATGACCGCGTGGAGGCGCTTGCGCAAAGCAAAAAAGAACATTTTCTGGTCGTGGAAACCGCGCTGCCTGCGAGGGAGCGCAATCATATTTACAATGAAATCTGGTATGTCTTTACGCCGCGCGAGTTGCGGATACAGCGCCTTATGGCTTCCCGGGGCTACACGAGAGAGCGCGCGGCGGAAATTATGGAGAAACAGCCGAGCGATGCTGCCTATGCCGACATGGCGGACTGGACGCTTGCAAACGATGCGGACGAGGCAAGTCTTTACCGCCGCATTGACGCGCGTCTCGCCGGAAAGGAGCTCCGATGAGACTTATGACCATAGCGAGCGGGAGCAGCGGCAATGCCGGCTATCTCGGCAGCGAGCGCACGCATCTTCTGATCGATGCCGGCATCAGCCGACGGCGCATTGTTCAGGGACTTGAGGTCGCGGACCTGAAGCCCGCGGATTTGGCAGGTGTGCTTCTCACGCACGAACACGCGGACCATGTGACCGGTTTGAAGGTTTTACTCAAAAAGGATCCGGTGCCGCTCTATGCGACCGCGGGCACACTGGCAGCGATCAAAAAGAAGGGGATGCTGGACGACTACCCGGCGGAACGGATTCATGTGATTCGGGGCGGAGAGGCTTTTTCGCTCGGGGATTTGACCGTGTTGCCGCTCCCGATTGACCATGACGCCGCGGAGCCGGTCGGCTATCGGGTGACCAACGGCGGCAAGAGCGCGGCGTTTTTGACGGACCTCGGCCATGCGACGCCGGAACTGGAAGCAGCGCTTCGAGATCTCGACGCGCTGCTGCTCGAGAGCAACCACGATGTGCGCATGCTCGAGGCAGGACCCTATCCCTACCCGCTGAAGCGCCGCATCCTCGGGGATTGCGGACATCTCTCCAACGAGAGCGCCGGAAGACTGCTCGCCGCGCTTTGCCACGGGGGACTTAAGCAAGTGTTGCTCGGACATCTCAGCAAGGAGAATAATTTGCCGGAACTTGCGTATGAGACAGTGCGCTGTGAATTGAGTCTCCTTCGCGGTCGCGGCGAGGCGGCCGAGTTGCCGCTCGCGGTTGCGGCACGGGATTGTTGCTCCGACATCTATGAGTTTTGATTTGTTGCGCATTTTGCAACAGAAAGGATTTATGGAATGAACAAGGTTATCATCACCGTTCTCGGCAAGGATACGGTCGGAATCATCGCAAAAATCTGCACGCATCTCGCGGCGGAACATATCAATGTGTTGGACATCAACCAGACCATCGTGCGGGATCTGTTTCATATGATGATGATCGTTGATATTTCGACAGCCGATGAGAGCCTGGAGGACTTGACGTCTGAGATGAACCGAATCGGCGAAGAGATGGGACTTCGGATTCATGTGCAGCGCGAGGAGATCTTCGCGGCCATGCACCGCGTCTGAGGGAGGTCGTTATGCTGAACGGATGGGAGGTCCTTGAGACCAATACCATGATAGAGCGGGATCTGCTCGATGTGCGTACTATCACCATGGGCATATCTCTGTTGCCCTGCATTGACAGCGACAAAGAAGTGCTGAAGCGGAACATTTACGACTGCATTCTCCGGCGCGCGGGCAAGCTGGTCGAGACCGGTGAGGCAATTTCGCGGGAATTCGGTATTCCGATTGTTAACAAGCGCGTTTCGGTGACGCCGATCGCCTTGGTCGGCGGCGCGGCCTGCCGGACAACCGAGGACTTTGTCGAGATTGCGGAGACTTTAGACCGCGCGGCAAAGGAAATCGGCGTCAACTTTATCGGCGGCTACTCGGCGCTGGTCGCAAAGGGAATGACGGATGCCGAGCGCCTGCTGATTGACTCGATTCCGGAGGCACTCGCGCGGACGGAGCGCGTCTGCAGTTCGGTGAATGTCGGCTCCACGCGGACGGGACTTAACATGGATGCCGTGCGCCGCATGGGACAGGTGGTCAAGGAGACCGCGGAGAGAACCGCGGATAACGGTTCTCTCGGCTGTGCGAAGCTTGTGATTTTCTGCAATGCGCCGGATGACAACCCGTTTATGGCGGGAGCCTTCCACGGTGTGACCGAGGGCGATGCCGTGATTCATGTCGGCGTCTCGGGGCCGGGCGTGGTGCGCGCAGCGGTGCAAGAGACCAAGGGACAGAGCTTTGAGGTGCTCTGCGAGACCATCAAGAAAACCGCATTCAAGATTACGCGCGTCGGGCAGCTTGTCGCAAAGGAGGCGAGCCGTCGACTCGACACGCCGTTCGGCATCATTGACCTCTCGCTCGCGCCGACCCCGGCGGCAGGCGACTCGGTCGCGGATATTCTCGAGGGCATGGGGCTCGAGTCGGTCGGCGCGCCCGGCACGACAGCAGCGCTCGCTCTCTTAAACGATCAGGTGAAAAAGGGCGGCGTCATGGCTTCGTCCTATGTGGGCGGCCTCTCGGGCGCATTTATCCCGGTCAGCGAGGATCAGGGCATGATACGGGCGGCGGAGCGCGGCGCTCTGACGCTCGAAAAGCTCGAGGCCATGACCTGTGTCTGCTCCGTGGGGCTCGACATGATTGCGGTTCCGGGGGACACCTCGGCCGAGACGATTTCCGGCATCATTGCGGATGAAGCGGCAATCGGCATGATTAACCAGAAGACAACGGCGGTGCGCCTGATTCCCGCAGCGGGCAAGAAGGTCGGCGACGAGGTGGAATTCGGCGGTCTCCTCGGCCGTGCGCCCGTGATTGCGGTGAACCCCTACAGCTGCGCGGACTTTGTGAAGCGCGAGGGCCGAATTCCGGCGCCCATCCACTCCTTCAAAAACTGATGGAAAGGAGGAGGAGAGCGCGCAGGACAGCTCTGTATGCCGCCGCTGTCCTACTCTGTCTGATGCTGGCGGCCTGCGGCTTTGTGAGGACCCGCCGGGCGGCGCACTATCGTCCGATTGCGACGGCGGCAGCCTCGTATGAGCATGTGCTCGTGCTGGGAGACGCCGCAGCTGCGGAGGAGTTGCTCAGAAACCGCGCCGCAAAGGATGTGGACTTCGTAACCCCGGAGAAGCAGTTCGTATGGACGGTGAGCGCGCGTCTGCACCGCTATACCGAGGATCCGTTCCGCTTTCTCGCAACGCGAGAAAAGCACTATGATTTTATTCTGGTCGCACTGGCTGCGCCGAAGACGGAGGCCGAAAACCGCGCCTATACGAATCTGTTTTACCGCATGTGCGCGAATCACCTGAACGAAGGCGGCACACTCGCGGTCGAGACCGTGTCGCCGAACGCGTTTCCGGCAGCCTATCGCTGTCTTGCGCTGACGATGGAGAGCGAGGGGCTTATCGTGCAAAGACTTACACTCCCGGAGGGGGGAGACGAAGAGAGCGGCGTTCTGTTTGCCGCCCGGCAAGCGGGCAGCCCCGTGCTCCCGGCGGGTACGCTGCTGCAGCGCGTAAAAGAGCCGACAGGCGCCGAGATTCCGCCGGTCGGAGTGAACCGCCTGAACCGCCCGCTGTTACTGAACTATCTGGAAGAAAAGGAGAAGACAAAGTGAATACCGCAGAGGATTTGCTCGCTGTGTCAGCCGAAATCTGGGAAGCTTATTTTCGACACCCGTTCGTTCGCGGCATTCAGGACGGGACGCTCGACAAGGCGCGTTTTCGCTTTTACCTGATTCAGGACGATCTCTATCTCGAAGAATACGCGAAAGTGTTTGCGCTCGGCGCGGCCAAGGCGGAGAGCCTTTCGACAGCGCTGCTCTTTTCGGAGTATCTCGCGGCAATCAACCGGGAGAGAGCGGTGCACGGCGGGTATTTCGAGAAACTTTCGGTGAGTGAGGAGGAGCTGAAAACCACGCCGCGCGCGCTCGACAACCTGTCCTATACCTCGTATATGCTCCGCGTCGGCTACGAGGGCGGAGAGGCGGAAATTCTGGCGGCGATTTTGTCTTGCGCCTACAGCTATGAGCTGATTGCAAAGCGTATGCTCGCAGAGAATCCGAGAGCGGGCAGCGATCCCTTTTACGGCGCGTGGGTGCGGGAATACGCCTCGGAGAGCTATGCGGCGGAGAATGCGAAGCTCGTAGCCGCACTGAACGCGGTGACGGAAGCAGCCGTGCCCGCAAAGCGGCAGCGCCTCCGGGATATTTTCCTGCACTGCTCCCGCTATGAACTCAAGTTTTGGGAGATGGCGTGGCAACAGAAAAAAGACTAGCGGTTTTATTCCGCTAGTCTTTTTTTAACACTGTCATTCAGGCGGGCGTGAGTTCCTGCTCAAGCAGAGCCTTGGCTTTCTCCCACGGCAGGTTCAGTGCGACCGCGAGTTCACCGGTCACCAAAAAATCGAGGCGCCGCTGGAAGCGGCGGTCAACTTCACTGCCCTTTTTGCCGGCGCGCCGCGCGCGCTGCATTTTCCGGTTGATGGCGCGCAACAGACGAAGCAAGTCGCTCCAGCCAAAGCCCTGCAGGGCGCGCCTGTAACGGTATTCCAGTTCCGAGGAGCGAAGGCCCTCATAGCTCGCAATCTCTTCTCCCTGCACCGCGCGTATGGTCTCCAACGCTTCTTTTCTCGAGATGACGGGGCGGAAGACGGTTTTTGTGCTGTTGACCGGGGTGTAAATGACGTCGCCGGGCGAGAAGAGAGGCGCCAGAATGTAATAAGTATTCGGTGCTGTATCCTCGGAGAAGGAGAGCTCCTGGATGTCGCAAATGCGGCAAACGCCGGAACTTTCATAGACAACAATATCGTTTAGTTGATACATAGTCCACCTCCTTTTACCAGTGTAACACAGCCAAAGGAGTTTTCCGACAATTTTGACAAAATCTCTCTTTTCCACAAATAAGCCCGAAAGACGGCTTATGCTTTATCACACAATGACGATTTGTTGGCGGAGATAGGACGGCAGTGCCATGCCACTGTCCCAGAAATAGAGCGAATTCCAGAGGTCGGCGGCATGCACCTCGGCCTGAAAGAGGTCGCGGGCGGCGGGCGAGCGGAGCAGAGAGCCCGCCGCAGCGGGACGGCTCACAATCGGGATGCTTGCGGCCTGTTTTAACATTGAGAGCAGTTCCTCAGAATCCCGCCGGAAACCGAGCAGGCGCGCATAGGGAGCGGCGCCGATCGGCGGAACCGCGTTTTCCGTTCCTTCCGCGCTGTCTTTGGCGAGCGCCTCTTCGCGTGCGGCATTCTTCCAGCGGAGCACATCCGACTTTCGTATGCCGAGGAAGATGTGGGTCAGCGCGCGCGCCACGCGGGTGTGCGCATACTGTCTGGTCTTCAAGCTGTTCACAAGGGCCTCAAAGCCGTCCTCGCGGAAGCCGGTATTGGCAATGCGGTCAGCGAGATCGTCCGAGACATCGGAGAAGGTGGAGAGCGCCGTGCCCTCGTAGAGCAGATCCAGAACGCGCCGCTCGAGCGGGCCCACGAGGCAGTCGGGGTTCAGATAGGGCGTTTCGGCGAGCACTTCCCGTACGCTGTGCGGCACCATCCGGGACAAATCGTCCCAGGAGCCGCCGTTTAGGATGTGGGTGCGGATTGCGGTCGCGGAACTGAAATCGCCCTGCAGAATCGGGTCATGGTAGTCGCTCCCCTTTCGGGAGACGGTCGTCAGGCGAATCGGAATGCGCTCGGAACGCGCTGCGCGCGCGTATTCAAAGGCGAGGATGTTATTCGGCTTCGAGAGCAGCTCTCTCGTGCGGAGCAAAAGGGCGTTGTCCGCACCTGCCTGGCAGAGATCGGCGGCAATCGCATTGACTCTCGCCTCGGCGTAGGAGAGCCCGGTCTTTAAGCCCTCGCGGAGACTGTGCTGAAAGGCCTCGGAGTTCTCGTCAATGACATCGAGGAGCATCGAGAGCTCTTCGGTCGAGACATCTTCCGTGCCGCAGCAGAGATTCGGGATGCCGAGTCCCGCGAGCAGGCTCACGCCGTAGGCCGCGTAGTCGCGGGCCGAGGAGGAGCTGAACGGTGTCGGAATTTCAAAGACCGCGTCGGCACCCGCGCGGAGTGCGGCTTCGGCGCGCTTTAAGGGCGAATAAATCGCGGGCATACCGCGCTGCACAAAGTAACTGCTCAGGAAAACCACGCAGTAGGAGGCGCCGGTCAGCGCGCGCGCATTTCGCATCTGGTAGAGATGCCCGTTGTGAAACGGATGATATTCAGCAATAATCCCGACAACCTGCGCAAGATTAATCATAGTCTCTCCTGTATTTTGAAAAAAACAGCCTTCCGTCTTGTCACTCGTTTATTCATTGGTCTATAATAACAGAGATTGTGACTAATATAAAGTTGAAGGGGGAAACACACAATGAAAATTCTTGTCATGAACTGCGGCAGCTCTTCGTTAAAGTATCAGCTCATTGATATGGAGAACGAGAGCGTGCTTGCGAAGGGACTCTGCGAGAGAATCGGCATTGACGGCTCTCTGCTGACCCACACACCGGCGGGCGGCGAAAAGTATAAGGTCGAGGCAGCTATGCCGAGCCACAAGGAGGCAATTGAGCTCGTCATGCAGGCGCTGGTAGATCCTTCCCACGGTGTCATCAAGAGCACGGATGAGATTTCGGCAATCGGCCATCGCGTGGTTCACGGCGGAACATATTACAACGAGTCTGTGCTGGTCAATGAGGACGTGAAGAAGGCAATCGCGGACTGCTTTGACCTGGCTCCCCTTCACAATCCGGCAAACCTCATGGGCATCGAGGCCTGCGAGGCGGCTATGCCCGGCAAGCCGAATGTCGCTGTGTTCGATACGGCTTTCGGCATGAGCATGCCGGAGAAGGCTTATCTCTACGCACTGCCCTACGAGTACTACGAGAAGTACAAGGTGCGCCGCTACGGCTTCCACGGCACCAGCCACAACTTTGTCGCGGGTGAGGTAATCCGGAAGGGCGGTCTCGATCCGAAGAACGCAAAGGTCGTCGTGTGCCACCTCGGCAACGGCGCTTCGGTCTCGGCTTCGATCGGCGGCAAGTGCGTCGACACTTCGATGGGTCTCACCCCGCTCGAGGGTCTCATCATGGGCACCCGCTCGGGCGACATTGACCCCGCAATCATTCAGTTTATCTGCGAGCACGAGAAGCTCACGGTCGAAGAGATGACCGATGTCCTGAACAAGAAGTCCGGCGTCCTCGGCTTAAGCAACGGCATTTCCTCCGACTTCCGCGATATTGACGATGCGGCAAACGGCGGCAACCACCTTGCGAAGGTCGCGCTCGAGGCGTACACCCTTCGCGTCGCGAAGTACATCGGCGCTTATGTCGCGGCGATGAACGGCGTCGATGCGATTGCCTTCACGGCAGGTGTTGGCGAGAACGACAAGTTCATGAGAAAGAATATCTGCGCTTACCTCGGCTATCTCGGTGTCAAGATTGACGATGAGAGAAACAATGTCCGCGGCGAAGAGCGCCTGATTTCGACCGACGACTCGAAGGTGCAGGTGTACCTCCTGCCGACCAACGAGGAGCTCGCAATCGCAAGAGATACGCTGAAGCTGACCAAATAAAACAGACGGGCAGTGCGCCCCGGCAAGGTTCATCCCGGAACGGGAGAAAGGAAGACCTTATGTATACATTCGGCACTATGATTAACAAGCTCAAGGCGAACCCGAAGACCATCGTGTTTACAGAGGGCACGGATCCGCGTATTCTCGAGGCGGCATCCCGCCTCCTGGCAAGTAATTTCTTAAAGCCGATTCTGGTCGGTAACCCGGATGCCATTGAGGCAGCGGCAGAGGACGCGGGCTACAACATCCGCGGCGCACAGATTGTCGACCCGGAGAACTTTGACCGCTTCGACGAGATGGTTGAGAAGTTCTGCGAGATCAGAAAGTCGAAGGGCGTGACCCCGGAGCAGGCCAAGAAGATTCTCTCCGGCGCAAACTATTTCGGCACCATGCTGATCAAGATGGGCATTGGCGACTGCCTGCTCGGCGGCGCAACGTACTCGACCGCAGACACGGTGCGTCCGGCACTCCAGATCATCAAGACCAAGCCGGGCAACAAGATTGTCTCCTCCTGCTTTATCCTGGTTCGTCCGAGCGCAACCGGTGACAACGAGCTGCTCGCGATGGCAGACTGCGCTATCAACATCAAGCCGACCGAGGACGAGCTCGTCGAAATCTGCGGCGAGACCGTGAACTGCGCAAAGATTTTCGGCATTGACCCGAAGGTCGCTTTCCTCAGCTATTCGACCGTGGGCTCCGGCTCCGGTGAGGATGTCGACAAGATGAGAAATGCCTGCGCAAAGGCAAAGGCTGTGTTCCCGGACGAGGCAATCGACGGCGAGATGCAGTTCGACGCAGCGGTTTCCCCGACCGTCGCGCGCACCAAGATAAAGGACAGCAAGGTTGCAGGCTATGCGAACACCTTCATTTTCCCGGACATCAACGCAGGTAACATCGGCTACAAGATTGCACAGAGACTCGGCGGTTTTGACGCTTACGGCCCGATCCTGCTCGGTCTGAACGCGCCGATCAACGACCTCTCGAGAGGCTGCAACGCGCTCGAGGTCTATTCGATGGCGATTGTGACGGCAGCGCTCGCATAAGTGTCATAAACAGCTTGACAGGATAGATGTTGTATATTACACTAAACCTGTTATGCCAGAAATGGATGATTGCGGTTTTCAACCGTTAACGCTACGAGGTGAGGAGGTGTTTCAGGATGTCGATTTGTCCGAAGAATAAATCTTCCAAGGGCCACAGAGATCAGAGAAGAGCCAACTGGAAGATGGGCGTGATGAACCTTGTCAAGTGCCCGAAGTGCGGCGAGCTCATGATGCCGCATCGCGTCTGCAAGAACTGCGGGACGTACAATAAGAAGGAGATCGTGAAAGTCGCTGACTGAGCCTTTCTTCCTGCGAAATAATGCATGAACCGCTCCGGACGAAAGTCCGGGGCGGTTTTCTTTACAACTTGCGGGGCAGGGTGCTTTGCTTTATCATTAGGTACACAGAGGTGAAATCATATGGTGAGAGTTGCAGTGGACGCAATGGGCGGCGACAATGCGCCCGGCGAAATTGTAAAAGGGTGCCTGAAGGCGCTGAATAAGAGTGCCGAGGTGAAAATTCTGCTTTGCGGAAAGCAGGAGGTCTTGGAACAACAGCTCGCGGGACAGAGCTACCCGGCAGAGCGCCTCGAGATTGTACCGGCATCGGAAGTGATTGAGACGGGCGATGTCCCGGTTGTTTCGGTGCGAAAAAAGAAGGATTCCTCTCTCGTGGTCGGCATGAAGCTGATTCGCGAGGAGAGAGCGGATGCGTTTGTCTCGGCCGGCAATTCCGGTGCAATCCTAGTCGGCGGACAGGTGCTGGTCGGCAGATTGCCGGGCGTGGAGCGCGCGCCGTTTGCGCCCCTCATTCCGACCGAGGACGGCGGCGTGACGCTGCTCCTCGATTCCGGGGCGAATGTGGACGCGAAGGCGGCGCATCTCGTGCAGTTTGCCGAGATGGGCTCACTTTACATGGAGAAGGCGCTCGGCATTGAAAAGCCCCGCGTCGCAATCCTGAATGTGGGAGTCGAGGAAGAGAAGGGCAATGCGCTCGTCAAGGAGACGTATCCGCTCCTCAAAGCGGCGCCCGGAATTAACTTTATCGGCAGCATCGAGGCGCGCGAAGTGCTGCACGGGCAGGCGGATGTCTGCGTCGCGGAGGCCTTTACCGGAAACATGGTGCTAAAGGCCATCGAGGGAACCGCATCTACCTTCCAGCACATCATCAAGCGGGCTGCCATGTCGAATCTGCGGAGTAAAATCGGTGCGGCGCTACTCAAGCCGGCGCTGAAAGAGGCGCTGCAGAGCTTTGACGCCTCTCGCTATGGCGGCGCACCGATGCTGGGACTCCGCGGCCTCGTGGTTAAGGTGCACGGCAACGCAAAGGCGGCGGAGGTCTGCAACGCTGTGCTGCAGTGCGAGACGTTTGAACGCCAGAATGTATTACAGAGTATTGCGGAGGCAGTGAATGTCAGAGAGGGATGAGATTCGGCGCATTGTCGCGGAGATACTGGAACTCCCGCTCACAGAGCTCGATGACGGCGCGAGCTTTACGGAAGTCTATTTCGCGGACTCCCTGGAGCGCTACCGCATTGTGCTCGCACTCGAAACATTCTTTGACCTGCATTTTCCGCCCGAAGCGCTCGACAAGATTCAGTCTGTCGAGTCTGCGGAGCGCGCCATTCGCGCGCTCCCTGCCGGGCGATGAGAGGAGAAGGCTTTGAATTCCGAGACCATTGAGGAGTTGGAGGGAAAGATTGGCTATACGTTCCGGGACCAGTCACTGTTGGTCCTGGCACTCACACACACCTCATTTGCGAATGAGGCGCACAGCGGTCATCTGGGTTCCAACGAGAGACTGGAATTTCTGGGAGACGCCGTGCTGGAGCTCGTGAGCTCCGATTTCTTTTACCGGGAAAAACCGAAACTCAGCGAGGGCGAGCTCACGAAACTGCGCGCGAGCTTTGTCTGCGAGCCGGCACTCGCCTATTGCGCGGAGCAGATTCCGCTTCCGCCCTATCTGCTGCTCGGAAGAGGCGAGGAGATGACCGGCGGCAGGCTGCGCCCGAGCATCGTGAGCGATGCGATGGAGGCGGTGATCGGTGCCATCTATCTGGACGGCGGTCTCACACCGGCGCACGCTTACATTGACCGCTTTATCCTGAATGACATTGAGGGCAAGCGCTATTTTTACGACGCAAAGACTATACTCCAGGAGGAGATTCAGAAGGACAAGGACGCCGTGCTCTCGTACGAACTGCGCGGCGAAGAGGGGCCGGAGCATCTGAAGCGCTTTACGGTCGCAGCGCTCCGGGACGGCGTGCCGCTTGCCGAGGGGGAAGGCAGCAGTAAGAAGGAAGCGGAGCAGCGGGCAGCCTATGCGGCGCTCCTTGCGCTCGGCATTGCGGAGGGCGGCACATGTACTTAAAGAGCATAGAAGTACAGGGCTTTAAGTCATTCGCAAACAAAATCTGCTTCTCGTTCCAGCACGGCGTGACCGGAATTGTGGGGCCGAACGGCTCCGGCAAGTCGAATGTCGGCGACGCGGTGCGCTGGGTGCTCGGCGAACAGAGCGCAAAGAGTCTTCGCGGCGGGAATATGCAAGATGTCATCTTTGCGGGCACGGCGAACCGGAAACCGCAGGGCTTTGCCTATGTCGCGATTACGCTGGACAATGCCGACCGCGCACTGTCTCTTGACTACGACGAGGTCACGGTGTCCAGGCGGCTGTACCGCTCGGGCGAGAGCGAATACCGTTTAAACGGCAGCCCCTGCCGGTTGAAAGATGTCAACGAGCTCTTTATGGACACCGGTATCGGGCAGGAAGGGTATTCGATCATAGGCCAGGGCCAGGTCGAGAAGATTCTGTCCGGCAGACCCGAAGAGCGGCGCGAGCTCTTTGACGAGGCGGCGGGCATCACGAAATTTAGGAAGCGGAAGGCGGCTGCAGAGAAGAAACTCCAGACGGAGCACGACAATCTGGTGCGTGTCTCCGATATCCTGCAGGAACTCTCGAAACAGGTGGAACCGCTCCGCAAGCAGTCGGAGACCGCAGAGAAGTATTTAAAACTCCGGGATGAGGTGAAAGCGCTCGACCTGAACTTATTCCTCCTCCAGAGCGACGCGTCGCGGAAGGTGCTCGCCGAAATCGAGAAGCGGGCGGCTATTCTGCGGGACGAAGTGGATCGGGCGGTCGGCGAAGAAGAGGCCTTGAAGCGGCAGTATGAGTCTCTCGACCGACTGCTCGAAGAACTGGACAGCGCGATTGCCGGAAAACGGAGAGAAATCGAGGAACTGAGAACCGGGCGCGGTGCCGCGGAGGGCCGCATTGCCGTGTTACACGAGCAGGCAAAGGCCGAGCAGGCGAAGGTCGAAGAGATTGCCGTGCGGCGGGCGCGGAGCGAGGAAGAACGCCGTCGCCGGGAAGAGGAGAGGGCCGCGCTCAGTACACAACAGGCGGAAGCGGCGGCGGCGGCCGAGGCGGCGACTGCCCGCGCAGCTTCGGCAGAGCAAGAAAGAGCGGCGGCGGATGCTGCCGTCAAGGCGCTCGAAGAGGAGTTACAGTCTAAAAAAGATGCGGTCATTTCGCTGATTAACGAGCGCGCGGACATGAGTTCCCGCGGCGCGCGCTATGAGGCGATGATGCAGGAAGCGAATATCCGTGCCTCGAAGAGCGCACAGCGCCTGCTCCAGTTGAAGACTGATTTTGACGGCATCGAGAGCGCGCTGCAGCGCGCCGAGACCGAGACAAAGGCGCTGGAGGATGAGAGAGCGGCGGCGGCATCGGAGAGGGCGCTACGAAACGAGAAGATTGCGGAGAGTAAGAAAGCGGAGAGCGCGCTGCTCGCCCTGCTCCGTGAGACGCAGAAGGCATACCAGTCGAATGCCGCGCGTCTCGAGACTTTGCAGAACATTATGGAGCGCTATGAGGGCTTCGGACAGAGCGTACAGCGCGTCATGGCTGTCCGGGACCGTGTGCGCGGTATTTTCGGCGTGGTCGCGGATCTCATTTCGGTCGACAAGCGCTATGAGCAGGCGATTGAGATTGCACTCGGCGGAAGAATGCAGAACATTGTCGTTGACACCGAGGAGACGGCAAAGCAGCTCATTGAATTTCTGAAGAAAAATCGCTACGGCCGCGCGACCTTCCTGCCGCAGAGCGCCCAGCACCCGCGGCCCTTTGACCCGGGTGCGGTCCTCAAAGAGCCCGGCGTGCTCGGCATTGCGGCAAATCTTGTGCGGACCGATGAGCGCTACCGGGTTGTGATCGAGAACTTAATCGGCAGGGACATTGTGGTCGACACGATTGATCACGCGATTGCAATCTCGAAAAAGTATCGCCAGAGTTACCGCCTGGTGACGCTGGAGGGCGATCAGCTGAATCCGGGCGGTTCCATGACGGGCGGTACCTTCCGGAACAACTCGAATCTTCTGAGCCGCCGCCGTGAAATCGAAGAGTTGCGGCAGGCGCAGGAGAAGTTGGTAAGCCGGAACGAGGCCGAGGAGAAGGAGTTAAAAGAGCTCCGCGAGACACTTCGCATCGCGACGGAAGCGTTGCAGGCGCTCAGCGAGCGGGAGCATGAGGTATCACTCAGCTTAAACCGGGCAGAGCTCTCGAGACAGACACTCCGCGAAAAGAAAGAGGAACTCGAAGTGCAGCTCCGCGAGCTTGGCACCGAGCGGCGCGAAATCACAAGCAGTCTCGAGGCACTTGCCATGAACCGGGGCGGCCTGCAGGGCGATTTGCAGGGTCTTGAGGAGAAGCAGCGCGATGCGGAGGCAGAGATTCGGAAGTTGCAGGATCTCCTCGACGAAAAGCGGAAGGCCTACAGTGCCGTGCTCACGCAGCAGTCGGAGACCGCGGTCGCGGCGAGTCTCGCCGGCGAGCAGCAGCGGCATCTCCGCGAGAATCTGCGCCGTGTCGACGACGAGGTTGCGCGCTACGCTGCCGAAGTCGAAGCGCTCGAGCGGGAGAGCGAGGCCGCGAGACAGGCGGCGGTCGAGAAACAGCGAAGCGCCGCCGAAGAAGAGAAGGCACTGACCGGTCTCGAAGCCGCGCTTAAGACTTTGGAGGGCGAACTGGAAGCGCTTGAGACCGAAAAGAGCAATCACAGCGGCGAGCAGAAAAAACGCTTTGCGAAGCGGGATGAAATCACGGCGCGGCGCACCGAGCTCGAAAAAGACTTGTTCCGCGTGAATGCACAGCGGGACAAAGAGACCGAGCAGCGGGATGCGCAGTGCGCCTATATTCTCAGCGAGTACAACTTGACCGAAGAGGGCGCGAGACAGTACAGAGATCCGTCTTTCGGCGACATGCAGGAGACGCGCCGCACGATACGCGAGAAGAAAGATGCGATGCGCGCGCTCGGCAATGTCAATGTGAACGCAATCGAGGACTACAAGGAGGTCTCGGAGCGCCACAACTTCCTCAGCGCGCAGTGCGAGGATTTGCAGCGCGCCGAGGACGCGCTCCGGAAAGTCATTGAAGAGCTGGATATCGGTATGCGGAAGCGCTTTGCCGAGGGTTTTCGCAGCATTCAGCGCGCCTTTAATCAGGTGTTTCGCGAGCTCTTCGGCGGCGGCAAGGGAGAACTCAGGCTCGAAGAGGGCGTCGATTTACTCGAGGCCGGCATCGCGATTATCGCGGAGCCGCCGGGCAAGAAGTTGCAGAACATGATGCAACTGTCGGGCGGCGAGAAGGCGCTCACGGCGATTGCGCTGCTCTTTGCGATTCAGAACTTAAAGCCCTCGCCGTTTGCGCTCCTCGATGAGATTGAGGCGGCCCTCGACGACTCGAATGTGGATCGCTACGCGCAGTATTTAAAAAAGCTCGCAAAGAACACACAGTTTATCGTGATCACGCACCGGCGCGGCACCATGGTGGCGGCCGATCGCCTCTACGGGATCACGATGCAGGAGAAGGGCGTCTCTGCGCTGGTTTCGGTGAGTCTCATTGAAGACCAGCTGGACAAGTAGGAGGAACAATGGCAGAAGAGAAGAAGGGATTTTTCAGCCGTCTTGTGGCGGGACTCGAGAAGACTCGCAAGGCAGTGGTCTACGGCCTGGACGATTTGTTCAACGGCCCCGGTGAAGTGGACGATGACTTTTACGATGAGCTCGAAGAGATTCTGATTACCGGCGATGTGGGCGTCCGCGCGACGGAGGAGATTCTCGAAGAGCTGCGCGCCATGACAGAGGAAAGACATGTGCGGGCGCGGAGCGCCTGCCGGGATCTCCTGATCGAGAGCATCAAGTCGAGAATGGACCTCGGCGAAAATGCCTATGACTTTGAGAAGACCCCCTCTGTGCTACTCCTAATCGGCGTGAACGGGGTCGGCAAGACGACGACCGCCGGAAAGATGGCGTCGCAGGCGAAGGCAGACGGCAGACGCGTGTTGCTCGCCGGCGCGGATACCTTTCGCGCGGCAGCCATCGAGCAGCTGGAGGCGTGGTCACAGCGCGCCGGCGTCGAGATGGTCAAGGCGACGGCGGGCGCAGACCCGGCCGCGGTTGTCTTTGACGCCTGCCAGGCGTCGCGCGCGCGTCGCACGGATCTTCTGATTTGCGACACGGCGGGCCGACTCCACAACAAGAAGAATCTGATGGAGGAGCTACGGAAGATTGATCGCGTGGTGCAGCGCGAACTGCCGGAGTACCGGAGAGAGACTCTGCTGGTGCTCGACGGCACAACGGGCCAGAATGCCCTCGAGCAGGCGAAGGAATTCGGCGACATCTGCGATATATCGGGTGTCGTGCTGACCAAGCTCGACGGATCCGCGAAGGGCGGCGTCGCGATTGCGATTCAGGCGGAGTTAAAACTGCCGGTCAAGTACATCGGCGTCGGCGAGAAGATTGACGATCTCAGGAAGTTTGACGCAGGGCAGTATGTCGAGGCGCTGTTCGCCAGAGAGCCGGACAGAGAGAGAGTAGAGAGGAGGCATAAGCAGGATGGAACCGATGACATTGGAGGCTTTTGAAGAGGCAAGTGACAGAGTCCGCGAGGTGACCAAGGAGACCAAATTGATTTACTCTGACTTCTTTTCCAGACAGAGCGGCAACAAGGTCTACTTTAAGCCGGAGAATCTGCAGCAGACCGGCGCCTACAAGGTGCGCGGCGCTTACTATAAGATTTCGACGATGGATGAGAGCGCGCGGGGAAAAGGCTTGATTACTGCTTCAGCGGGAAACCACGCGCAGGGCGTCGCCTTTGCGGCAAAGCTCGCGGGCGTGAAGGCGACGGTCTGCATGCCGACGGTGACACCGCTCATGAAGATTAACCGCACCAAGGCGCTCGGCGCGGAGATTGTGCTCTCCGGTGATGTCTTTGACGACGCGTTAAAGCGCGCCTATGAGATTGCGGCCGAGACCGGCGCCACCTTTGTGCATCCGTTTGACGACCTGACGGTCGCAACCGGGCAGGGCAGCATCGCAATGGAAATCGTAAAAGAGCTGCCGACAGTCGACTACATTCTCGTGCCGATCGGCGGCGGCGGTCTTGCGAGCGGCGTCTCGACCCTCGCGAAACTGTTGAATCCGAACATCCATGTGATCGGCGTGGAACCGGAGAACGCGGCGTGCATGAAGGCTTCGCTCAAGGCGGGCGAGGTCGTGACACTGCCGAGCGCAAACACGATTGCGGACGGCACCGCGGTGAAGCGCCCCGGTGAGAAGATTTTCCCCTACATTCAAAAGAACCTGGACGGTATTATCACGATTCAGGACAATGAGCTGATTGTCTCCTTCCTCGACATGGTCGAGAACCACAAGATGATTGTCGAGAACTCGGGGCTTCTGACCGTCGCGGCGCTGAAGCACCTCGATGTCGAGAACAAGAAGATTGTGAGCATACTCTCGGGCGGCAACATGGATGTGATCACCATGGCGTCGCTGATTCAGCACGGCCTTATTCAGAGAGACCGCATCTTCACTGTCTCGGTGTTACTCCCGGATAAGCCCGGTCAGCTCGCGCGCGTCGCCGAGGTCATCGCCGAGGAGAGCGGCAATGTGATTAAGCTCGAGCACAACCAGTTTGTGAGCATCAACCGCAATGCGGCGGTGGAACTCCGCATCACGATGGAGGCCTTTGGCACCGAACACAAAGAAAAAATTTGTGAGCGCCTGAAGAAAGAGGGTTACCGCCCGAAACTTGTGCGCTCGAAGGGGACCTACGGTGAATGAGTCGGCAAAGAGCAATCTGCTCTATTTCGTAAAATGGACGCTTTACGCGATTGTCACCGGCCTGCTGGTCGGTTTTATTGGCATGCTGTTCCGGAAGGGCGTTGACTTCGGAACTGCAAACTGGAACGCACATCCGCAATTTCTGCTGCTCGCGCCGTTCTCGGCGATGCTGATTGTGGGGCTCGAGAAGCTCTTACACGAGGAGAAAAACGGCGGCACCAACACCGTCATCGACTCGATCACCGAGGGCAAGCACATCACGGTGCAGACTGCGCCGCTCATTTTTCTCTCGACGGTGCTCTCGCATCTGGTCGGCGCTTCGGTCGGACGAGAGGGCGCGGCGCTCATGATCGGCGGCAGCCTCGGCGAGGCGCTCTCGAAGGCGTTCCGCATGGATGAGAAGGATAAGCGCATCGCAATCATGTGCGGCATGTCCGCCTGCTTCGCCGCGATTTTCGGGACGCCGCTCGCGGCGGCCATCTTCCCGATGGAGATGATTTCCATCGGCATCATGTACTACGCGGCGCTGATTCCCTGCCTCTTCGCGGCGTTTATCGCGGCCCATGTCTCAGTGCGCTTCGGTGTCTACGGCGAGGCCTTTCCGGTCACCGAAGTGCCGGTGTTTAACCTGCGCGGTGCGGTCATGGTCATTTTCTTCGCAGTGCTTTGCGCCGTTCTCGCGATGGCCTTCAGTATCCTCCTGTACCGCGGGCACCGTTATACGGCGGAGCGCTTTCCGAACCCGTGGATGCGCGGCGTGGTCGGCGCGGTTGCGCTGCTCTGCCTGACGGCGCTGAACCAACAGTTCTTTACGCACGCGCTCGACTTTAACGGCGGCGGCTTTGCGCTGATTGAGAAGGCCTATCGGGGCGAGGCGGCCTGGTACAGCTTCCTCTTTAAGATGATATTTACCTGCGCCTGCCTCTTCGGCAGCTTTAAGGGCGGCGAGATTGTGCCGACTCTCACCATAGGTGCCTGCTTCGGCGCGGCCTTTGCCAGTTGGTTCGGCCTGCCGGTGCCGCTCTACACGGGTATAGGCGTCGCGGCCTTTTTTGCGGGCATGACGAACAGCCCCTTCACCTCGCTGCTCATGACCTTCGAGCTGTTCGGTTTTGCGGGCATGCCGTACTATGCCTTTGCGATTGCCGTCTGCTTCACGCTGTCGGGCTACTACGGCCTCTACACGAGCCAGAAGTTTCCCTACTCGAAGACGCAGGCGATGTTCATCAACCGCAAGGGGCCGAGAAAACTCTGGAATATTCCGGAGGGCACCGCGGAAACGGAAGAATAAAAAGAGCCGGGAGTGTCAAGGAAAAGTACTTGACAGCACTCCCGGCTTTTCTTATACTGGGACGCATGGGAAAAGAAAGAGCAGAAAAATTTGCGGATCGCGACCTTCTCTTTGACTTTTACGCAGAGCTCCTGACCGAGCACCAGCGACATATGTTTGAGGCGGTCGTCTTTCTCGACTGTTCTCTCAGCGAAGTCGCGAAGGAGGCGGGCATCAGCCGCCAGGGCGTCTCGGATCTCGTGCGCCGCACCGAAGAGCAGCTCTACGCGTATGAGGAGAAACTGCATCTTGCGGAAAAATTCCGCGAAGAGCAACGCATCCTTTCCGCGATTCTCGCCGAGTGTGCAGGCGGCAACAGAGAGACGGCGCTCCCGGCAATCCAGAAACTCACGGACGAGCTCTTGCAGCTCACAGCGCGCTAAGGAGGAAGCCTATGGCATTTGAGAGTTTAACCGAAAAGTTACAGCGCGTGTTCCGCGACCTCCGTGGCAAGGGAAAGCTCAGCGAGGCGGATACGAAGGCGGCACTCAAGGAAGTGCGCATGGCGCTTCTCGAGGCGGATGTGAACTTCAAGGTCGTCAAGCAGTTTGTGAAGAGCATCGAAGAGCGCGCGGTCGGCGCCGAAGTGCTTGAGTCCCTGACACCGGGGCAGCAGGTCGTCAAGATTGTCAACGAAGAGCTGATCAAGCTCATGGGTTCCGAGACGACGGAAATCAAGATGGCACAGGACAGGGACATCACCGTAATTCTGATGGCGGGTCTTCAGGGTGCCGGTAAGACGACGACAGCCGCCAAGCTCGCCGGAAAGTTAAAGGCGAAGGGACACAGACCGCTGCTCGCGGCCTGCGACGTGTACCGTCCGGCGGCCATCGAACAGCTGCGCGTAAACGGCGAAAAGGTCGGGGTCCCGGTCTTCTCGATGGGAAGCGGCGCGGATCCCGTGAACATTGCCCGCGCGGCCTTTGAGAAGGCACGGCAGGAGCACAACGATATCCTGATTGTCGATACCGCGGGTCGTCTGCAGATTGATGAGCAGATGATGGAGGAGCTCGGGCGCATCAAGGAAGCGCTTCGCGCGGACTGGACGCTGCTCACGGTCGATGCGATGACCGGTCAGGAAGCAGTCAATGTCGCGAAGACCTTCGAGGACAAGGTCGGCGTGGACGGCGTGATTGTGACCAAGCTCGACGGCGACACGCGCGGCGGTGCGGCGCTCTCGATCAAGGCGGTCACCGGCAAGCCGATTCTCTTTGTCGGTATGGGCGAGAAGCTCTCCGACCTCGAGCAGTTCTATCCGGACCGCATGGCATCCCGCATTCTCGGTATGGGCGATATTCTCTCGCTGATTGAGAAGGCGCAGGCGGAGGTCGACGAGGCCGAGGCGCGCCGCATGAGCGAAAAGCTCAAGAAGGCGGAGTTTGACTTCAACGATTTTCTAGACCAGATGAAGCAGGTCAAGAAGCTCGGCGGTATCGCGGGTATCATGGCGATGATGCCGACGGCCGGTGCGAACATGCCGGAGATCGACGAGAGTCACATGGGGCGCGTCGAGGCGATGATACTCTCGATGTCCAAGGAAGAGAGAGCCAACCCGTCGATTCTGAATCCGTCGCGGAAGAACCGCATTGCGCGGGGCGCGGGTGTGGATATCAACGAGGTGAACCGCATGGTCAAGCAGTTCGAGCAGATGCGGAAGATGATGAAACAGCTTCCGGGTATGATGAAGAATAAGAAACGCGGCGGGCTCGGCGGACTGTTCGGAAAGCTCGGTTTTTAAGTTCGGTATCACTGCAAATTTTGCATTGCAAATACAAATCAACGATTTTTAGGAGGAAACTACAATGGCAGTTAAGATGAGACTTCGCAGAATGGGACAGAAGAAGGCACCGTTTTACCGCATTATCATCGCGGACGAGAGAAGCCCGCGTGACGGTCGCTTCATCGCAGAGATCGGCCTCTACGATCCGACCAAGGAGCCGAGCGTGATCAAGTTCGAAGAGGAAGAGGCAAAGAAGTGGCTGAAGAACGGTGTGCAGCCGACACCGCGCGTCGCGAAGCTTCTGAAGCTCGCGGGCATCACGGAATAAGGCGATGAAAGAGTTGGTGGAAGTCATTGCAAAGGCGCTGGTTGACAGGCCGGAGGAAGTCCGTGTCACGGAGGAGGAGAGAGAGGACGCGATTGTACTGAAACTCTCGGTCGCCGAGGCGGACATGGGGCGTGTCATCGGCAAGGGCGGCAAGATTGCAAAATCGATTCGCGCTGTCCTGAGAGCGGCTTCCGCTCGCCGGTCAAAGCACATCCTGTTGGACATTGACTGAAACAAAGAAGTGAGGAACGCGCGTGACAGACAAGTTTAGAATCGGTGTCATCAGCTCTGTGCACGGCATACGCGGTGAGGCGAAGGTCTTTGTGACCTCCGACGAGCCCGAACGCTTTCGCAGGCTGAAACAAGTGCATGCGCAAAGCCCGGAGAGCGCGCTGCACCTGAAAGGTGCGAAGCGCACCGGGGAAAGAACGGACCGGGACGGAGTTCTCTTGGAACTCAGCTCGGTCCATTTTTTTAAGCGCATGGCCATCTGTAAATTTAAGGGAATCGATACGCCGGAGGAAATCCGGAAATACATCGGCATGGAGCTCTGGGTGCCGCGGGAAGAGGGCATACGCCTCCGCAAGGGCGAGTTCTATGTCGCGGATCTGATCGGACTCCCGGTAATCACCGACGCCGGCGAGACACTCGGCACAGTTAAGTCGATATGGCCGACCGGCGCCAACGAAATTGTGACAGTGCAGCGGAAAAACGGCGAGGAGTTACTGCTCCCCTATATCAAGGACTGTATTCTCGAGGTGAATCCGGAAGAGGGCTTTTTGAAGGTGCATCTTATGGAGGGGCTGCTCTGATGCGCTTTACCATACTGACACTGTTTCCGGACATGATACGGCAGGGGCTCTCGACCAGCATACTCGGCAGGGCGGAGGAGCGAGGCTTTATCTCGTTTGACATCCGGAACATTCGCGACTATACGACCGAGCGGCACGGCCATGTGGACGATGCGCCCTACGGCGGCGGTGCGGGGATGCTCATGCAGGCGGACCCGATTCTCCGCTGTTACCGCAGTGCGACGGCGGATTTGCCGAAGGCACCGCGGGTCATCTATGTGACGCCGCAGGGCAGGCAGTTCACGCAGGCGGATGCCAGGATGTTCGCGGCAGAGGACTCCCTTCTGATTCTCTGCGGACACTACGAGGGGGTCGATGAGCGCGCCCTCGAGCTTCTCGGCGCCGAGCCCTATTCAATCGGCGACTATGTGCTGACCGGCGGGGAACTCCCGGCCATGGTTATGGTCGATGCCATCAGCCGCATGGTGCCGGGCGTGCTCTCGAATCAAGAGAGCGGAGAGATTGAGTCCTTTGAGGGCAATCTCCTGGAATACCCGCAGTACACGCGCCCGGAGGTCTATGAGGGGCTCCGCGTGCCGCCCGTCCTTCTCTCGGGCGATCACAAAAAGGTCGCGCAGTGGAGACGGGAGCAGGCCCTGCTTCGAACCAGAGAGCGCCGCCCGGATCTGTTTGCCAAGGTAGAGCTTGACAAAGCGGACCGTAAATTTTTGCAGGCGCAGGCAGAGCGGAGTGCGGACGAAACCTAAAAAATCGCTTGTGAAATCAAGCGGTTTATGCTAGACTGGTAAAGCTGTTTATGAAGAGATGTTCCGCTGCGGCAGGAGGTTGCGCGCAAGAACGTCGAATGTTGCAGGAGGAAAAGAAAATGAGACAGAATCCGATTTTAGAGAAGATTGAAGCAGAGCAGATTCGCGTGCCGGGTCAGTTCGAGGTTGGCGACACCGTCCGTGTCCACAACAAGATCAAAGAGGGCAACCGCGAGAGAGTCCAGATGTTCGAGGGTGTCGTCATGAAGATCCAGAACGGCGGACTCAGAAAGACCTTCACGGTCCGCAAGATTTCGAACGGCATCGGTGTTGAGAAGACCTGGCCGTTCAGCTCGCCGTTCGTTGATCAGGTGGATGTGATCCGTCGCGGTAAGGTCAGAAGAGCAAAGCTCAACTACCTGAGAAAGCTCTCCGGCAAGGCGGCAAAGGTCAAAGAGGTCATCTAAAATTCATATAGAACACCAAGGGGGGAACTGTCATCTTTCACGAGAAAATGATGGTTCTTCCTTTTTGTTGCGAAAAATCGGTTTTAGCTTCATGGAATCGTAAGTATAGCGGTATGTTTCTCATGGTATACTAAAGTATGCAATACACGAAATGAACGGATCATTGAAAAGAACAACAGGCACACCCTGTTTTTGAATAGAACGGAGATTTCATGCGTCCTTCGTACGAAGTGGAAGATAGCTTATTGCGGCGTATATGCCGCCTCCTGGTGGAGATTGTCACCGTCATAGCCTTTGCGTGGTTTATTGTCTATTCCTTCGGGACCCAGGTTGTGAACAACGGCCAGAGTATGCGCCCGACTTTGGAGGACGGCGACCGCCTGCTCTTAGATCGCTTCGGGTTCAAACTGTTCGGGCCGAAGCGCTTTGACATTGTCCTCTTTAAGAGCGACAGCGGACAGACCAACATCAAGCGCATTGTCGCGTTGCCGGGCGAGAGTGTTGTCATTCGGGACGGCAAGCTCTATGTGAACGAGAAGCGTTTGGAGACCCCGGCTTACCTGCAGTTCGGAGAAGTCACGAGTCCCGGAAGAGTCGCCGAGAGTATTTCGCTCGGGCGGGATGAATACTTTGTGCTGAGTGATAATCTGGAGTCGGGCGAGGATTCCCGCTCCGAGAGCATAGGCAATGTCACGCGGAAAATGATACGCGGCAGAATATGGTTCCGAATGCAGCCCCTGCGAAGTTTAGGGTACATTCGCTGAGAAGAGGAAACGAGATGAATATACAGTGGTATCCGGGGCACATGACCAAGGCGCGCCGCGAGATGGAAACCGATGTGCGCATTGTCGATATGGTGATTGAGCTCCTGGACGCGAGAGCACCGTATTCGAGCGGCAATCCGGAGATCCGACGGCTCGGACAGGGCAAGGAGCGCGTGATTGTGCTGAACAAGGCGGATCTCGCCGATGCCGCGACAACAGCGGCCTGGCAGCGCGCCTTTCAGGCAGAGGGCGCGCATTGCGTCGCGATGGATGCGCGCGGCAGCGGCAACCGGAAGCTTTTGATGCGCACCATAGACGCAGCGGCGGAGGCAAAGCGGGAGCGGGACCGGAAGCGCGGCATTTTAAACCGCCCGGTCCGGGCGATGGTTGCCGGCATCCCGAATGTGGGCAAGTCGACGCTAATCAATATGCTGTCCGGCAGAAGTTCCGCAAAGACCGGCAATAAGCCCGGCGTGACGCGCGGCAACCAGTGGATCCGTTTTCATCAGTCGGTGGAGCTTCTCGACACGCCGGGCATTCTCTGGCCGAAGTTTGAGGATCCGGCCATCGGCGAGAAGATAGCCTTCCTCGGCTCGATCAACGAGATGATTGTGGATACGACAGAGCTCGCCGTGGTGTTACTCGGCTTCCTGCAGGCCAACGGCAAACTCGCGGGCGCAGCGGAGCGCTATGGGCTTACCGGCGCGGAGAGTCCGGCGGAGATGC
This sequence comes from Stomatobaculum sp., assembly GCF_057248925.1. NCBI lineage: Bacteria > Bacillati > Bacillota > Clostridia > Lachnospirales > Lachnospiraceae > Stomatobaculum > Stomatobaculum sp. The sequence continues at coordinate 34,670 of NZ_DBHIHF010000014.1, read as the reverse complement.
TCTGCCGGATTGCGGAACGCCGCGGTTGTTTAGGGGCCGGCGGCGCGGCGGATACGGAAAAAGCGGCGGCAATCGTAATCAACGAATTCCGGAGCGGAGCGCTCGGGCGCATTTCTCTCGAGGCACCGGCAGAGGAGAAGACAGATGGCACTCAGAACGCTGAAGGGTGAAAAACTTGAGGCGGAGAAGGCGCGGCTTGCCGGACTCCGGCGCTACGAGGAGGCGTATCTCGCAAAAGGCTATGCGGCAATCTGCGGCATCGATGAGGCCGGCAGAGGACCGCTCGCGGGGCCTGTCGTCGCGGCAGCCGTGATTTTGCCGCCGGGCGCGGAAATTTTATTTCTGAACGACTCGAAGAAACTCTCGGAAGCGCGGCGCGAGGCGCTCTTTGATGAGATTTGCGCGAAAGCCGTGAGCTATGGCATCGGGAGCGCCTCTCCGGCGCGAATTGATGAGATCAACATATTGCAGGCGACCTATGAGGCAATGCGGGAGGCCATAGGCAAATTGTCGCCGCCGCCGGATTTTTGTCTGAACGATGCCGTGACCATTCCCGGCATTGCGATTCCGCAGCTGCCCATTGTGAAAGGCGACGCAAAGAGTCTCAGCATTGCGGCGGCCTCGGTGCTCGCCAAGGTCACAAGGGACCGCTTCTTAGTCAGTCTGGATGCCCTTTATCCGGCCTACGGCTTTGCGAAGAATAAGGGCTACGGGACAGCGGCACACATCGAAGCGCTGCGCGTACACGGCGCGACGCCGGTGCACCGGAAGACTTTTCTCACGCATTTTGAACTCGGCGGCGAGGAGGCATGAGGCGGCAAAGTACGCGCGCCGTCGGCGCGCGGTATGAGGAGAAGGCGGCAGAGTACCTCATTGCCGCGGGGATTGAGATTCTCGCCCGGAACTTTTACTGCCGGGGCGGCGAGATTGATCTAATCGGCAGCGACGGCAGGTATCTCATTTTCTTCGAGGTCAAGTATCGCAGCAGCAAAAAAGACGGCGTCCCGTTTTCCGCCATCGACAGCGGGAAGCGGCGGCGGCTCTTTCTCGCGGCGCGGCAGTATCTCTATCAGCGGCATTTACCCGAGAACACGCCGGTGCGCTTTGACGCCATCGGGATACTCGGCGAGGAGCTGACCTGGCTTCGGGATGCATTTCGGGAGACAAGACGATAGTTCGCAGTGGACGCCCGGCGTGCATGGGTGTACATTGGAGGCATAAGGAAAGGAGTGTATCGCATGGCAGACTATCAGCTTCCCCCCTGGCAGTTTGAGACAGGGCATCAGATGGAGGTAGCCGAAGTGGGCGAGCTCAGCTATCTCTATTTTCCGGCCTTTCGGGCCTATCCGAAACTACGTCACGGCTTTTCAACCCGGCAGGGCGGCGTGAGCGAAGGCTATCTCGGAACCATGAACTTTTCGTTTGACCGCGGCGACGACACAGAGCATGTGCGGGAAAATTACCGCCGCATGGCCGCGGCGATCGGCGTGAGTTACGACTCTCTGACCGTTGCAAAGCAGACGCACACGACCAATATCAGAGAGATTACGACAGCAGAGCGCGGCGCGGGCGTACGTTTTCCGCGTCCCTATGACAATGTCGATGGGATTATGACCAATGTGCCGGGCATCACGCTGGTGACCTACCACGCGGACTGTCTGCCGCTCTATCTCTACGACCCCGCGCACCAGGCGGTTGCCCTGCTGCACGCGGGCTGGCGCGGCACAGTGGATCGCATTGCGTTCTGCGGCCTCGAGAAAATGCAGGAGGCCTACGGAACCAGACCTTCGGATGTGATTGCGGGCATAGGTCCGGGTATCTCGGCGGCCTGCTATGAGACGAGCGAGGCCGTGCGGATTCAGTTTGCGGCTACCTTCCCCGAGCGGGACATCGAGAAGATTTTCACGGCACCGCACACCGGAGAGGACGGCGCGCGGCATTGGCAGCTGGATCTCGCGTTCGCAAACCGCCTGCTCCTCGAGCACGCGGGCGTACAGGAAATTTTTGACAGCGGCGTCTGCACCTACCGGAATGCAAAGCGTCTCTTTTCGCACCGCGCCCAGGGGCCGAAGCGCGGCTTAAACGCTGCCTTCATCGGCATAGCGGATGCCGCATCGCCGCGGCCGGGAGAAGCGCGATGAACGAGCGCCTCGGGCGTCAGCTTGCCTTTGCGCTGGAGCTCGACAAGGAGAAAAACATACTTCGGCAGACCCATTTGACGGGGCACGGGCGGCGCGAGAACGACGCCGAGCATGCCTGGCACATGGCGCTGATGGCCTATCTGCTCCGCGAGTACGCGAACGAACCGGTCGACATTGCGCGGGTCATGCTGATGTGTCTCCTGCACGATGTGGTCGAGATCGATGCCGGTGATACCTACGCCTACGACGAGGCGGCAAAAGAGAGCCAGGCCGCAAGAGAGGCGGCGGCCGCAGAGCGTATTTTCGGACTCTTGCCTGCGGATCAGGCGGCCGAGTTCCGGGCTCTCTTTGCGGAGTTTGACGCCGGAGAGAGCGCCGATGCCCGCTTTGCGCGCGCCATGGATAACCTCCAGCCTCTCCTTTTAAACGACAGCAATGACGGCGGCGACTGGAAAGAGCACGCGGTCACGGCCTCTCAGGTCTACGGCAGGCAGCGCCGCACCGAACTTGGTTCGATTGAGCTCTTTCGGCTTACGGATGAAATCCTGCAGCGCCATATCGCCGCAGGGCACATTCGAAGCGAGGCGGAAGAGGGCGGCAGCGCGTCCGGAAACGCGTAGCGAAAGGCGAAATGTCCGACGAAAAGAATACAGAGACAGAAAGCGGGAGCGGTCAAATTTGGAGTAGTGAGTCTTACCCTCAGATGCGCCAGAAATAATAAAAAATCCCGGGAGCACTTGTAAAATCAGAGTTATAAGACAAAAAGAGTTGATAGAAAACCCCGCAACGCTAGTAGAATCAAGCGTTGCGGGGTTTTCATCTTCTTTGAAACAAGATGAAGGGTGGACAAAAAGAGTTGGTAGAATGTGCTTCAAACCCTTGATACACAAGGCTTTTCTCTGCTTACATCTTCCTTGAAACACCAGAGCCGCTTTCTGCAAAGAAACTGTTAAAGGTAATGCCGACGGATGGAAGTATTGCAGAGATATACAAAAGACTCTCGCCACAGAAAAAAGGTGGAGAGTCCAGTCCCGATGTGGGGTGATGCAATCGTATGGAGCCAGCACCAACGCTTTTTGTTCGCTTAGCCTAGATTTCCGACTGCTCTTAACTCAAATGTTGAATATTAACTTATAAAGAGTTACAATACAAAAAAGAGTTAAGAATGTAGGTGATGAAATGGAATATCTCTATAAAGTTCTTGGAATCAAGGTTACCAATGAGGATGTAGAGTTTAGGCATTTGCCCAATTTTATAGCCACAAGGTATTGCTTACAGATGATGTCTATGGATGAACAGAAGATGATTTTTCTTTATCCTAAGACAGAGTTGGAGCAGATTGAAGTGCTGAAAAAGCATATTGCTCGGATACAGAAAAATGAGAACATGCCCGTTGTGCTGGTGCTAAAAGAACTTAGCTTTCGCCGAAAAGAATATTTGATTCGTGAGAAGATTCCATTTATTGTAGACGGAAAGCAAATTTATTTGCCCTTTATGGCAGTGTATTTGCAGGAACGGTGCAGCGCGGAAAAAATACCACGGGAAGAAATACTTCCATCGGCGCAGATGCTTCTACTGCATTTTATTTATGGAGGCACACAGGACCTATCTACAAGTCAAGCTGCGAAGGACTTGGAACTGACACCTACTTCGATATCAAGAGCATCGAGACAGCTTGAAGAAATGGGATTGCTGCACATCAGGAAAGTCGGTGTGCAGAGAATCCTGCAATCTGAGGATTCTCCGAAAACACTGTTCCAAAAAGCAGGCGATAAGTTACTGAACCCAATAAAACGAACGGTTTATATTCCGAAAGAATATGTGGGAACAGATTTGCCGGAAAGCGGATATTCGGCATTGGCAGAGTATTCCATGCTGAACGCACCGAATGTCAGATGTTATGCGGCAGAAAGAATCTCTCAATGGAAAGATGTTATGACCAATAGCTTGCAGAATTCGCAGGTGCAAGTGGCCGTAGAAATGTGGAGATACAATCCGCGAAAATTATCCACACGAGATACTGTAGACGAACTTTCGTTGGCATTGGCATTGCGAGAAGATAAAGATGAGCGTGTTGAAGAAGCAATAGAAGAAATGCTGAATGAACTGTGGAGAAAGATAGATGGTTACAGGGATTGATAGTTTTAAGGAATGGTTTAAGGGCAGTGAAGAGCAATATGCCATCATTGGAGGAACGGCATGTGACATTCTGATGACGGAAGAAGGACTGAATTTCCGAGCAACAAAGGACATTGACCTTGTTCTGATTATAGAAGCAGTTGATGCGAATTTCGGAAAGAAATTTTGGGAATATGTACAGCAGGCCGGATATGAACATTGCAATAAAAGTTCGGGTGTGCCGCAGTTTTATCGTTTTAGTCATCCAATCTCAAATCAGTATCCTGCGATGATTGAACTTTTTACACGAAAGCCGGATGCCATTCAGCTTCCGGAAGATGCAGTGCTAACACCGTTACCGATGGACGATGATATTTCAAGTCTGTCTGCTATTCTTTTAGACAATGATTACTACGAATTTTTGAAGCAGGGGAAAGTCGTTGTTGATGGAGTAACTGTCTTGGATGCGGCATATTTGATTCCATTTAAGGCAAAAGCATGGATGGATTTGACAGATCGTAAGGCCGCAGGAGATCACGTTGATGGCAAGAATATTAAGAAACATAAGAATGATGTTTTCCGTCTGACGGAGTTGATTAATCCCACCGCCAAGATAGCGTCTCCCCAAGGAGTTTATGCCGATATTCAAGAGTTTGTCCGGCGTATGAAAAATGAAAACGTGGATATTGAGCAACTGGGGCTGGTTGGCAGAACAAAGGAGAAGATTCTGGAAGAATTGAAGATAATGTATGAGACATTCTAAATAGATATTTGAACAGACAGAGGCATTGACCGGACGAATGGGGTGTGCTTCATACCATTGCAGGTTATCAAAACCGATATTACAAAAATGAGCGTTGACGCAATCGTTAATGTTGCCAACACTTCTCTTTTAGGCGGCGGGGATGTGGACGGCTGCATTCATCGTGCCGCCGGATTGAAACTGTTTGAACGGCGCTTCAACTCTTTATTGAGTCGTTCAACAGCATTCGAAGTACGGAAGAATCGTTGCATTCCTAGTGGGAGTATCATGGCGGTCATGGCACTTTTAAACCCCTCATCAAGGCAGGACATAGCTGTTTCAGCTACATCCTGATACTCCTGAATGATATGATTCTTTTTGTTCCCGGATTCTTTTAGCGTATTGCAGGCAAACATTTCCTGCAATTCAGCACATATCCCCGTCTGATACTTTTTCGGCGTTTTGTCTACGACATTCCTAGAAAAGTGAAACTGGCACCTCTGCCAAGGCACAGTGGGAAAGACCTTGCTGATTGCATGAATAATGCCTTCGTGTGTATCAGAGGTAATTATGATTACACCTTTGAGTCCACGCTTTTTCAGACTTTTCAGGAAGTCCTGCCAGGTGTCTTTTAACTCGTTTCTATAGGCGGCGAAACCTAGAATCTCGCGGTGTCCCTGTTCGTTTGTGCCGTAAGCAATCATCAGGGCTTTTGAGATGACGCGATTATTCTCGCGAACCTTGAAATATGTTGCGTCAACAGTCAAAAATGGATAGCATTTCTCCAGCGAACGATTTCTAAAAGATTCGACTTCTTTGTCTAGATTTTTACAATCTCTGAGACAGAAGATTTAGACACACTTGTTCCGCATAAGCTCTCTATGACTCTGCCATTGCAGCCACCAAAGCTGCTTCGCTTCTAGAATAGGTATCAAAAATCAGAGTCTTGAACGGTACGTTACGATGTCTCGGAACCGCAAGTGTAATTCTTCCAATTCGTGTCTTAAGCTCTCAGGTACGAAGTCCGTTGCGACGGTCCAGGCGGCTGTCAGAGCGCTCATAAGGGGCCGCCTGTAGTTGTTCCTGAGATTCTACTTTTAAGATGTCATTGAGCGTTCTTTGAAGTGGCTTTCGGAATGCTTCCTCGCGATCCACCAAAAGTAACTGTAGAAGTTCATCTTGATTCAATGTAATATTGAGCTGAGCCATTGGTTCGTCCTCCCTCGGGACTATGTCGATTGTAGTGATTTACATTATACCTGAAGGACGAGCCGCTGGCTCTTTTCGACTTTTGAATTTACACCATGATATGGGCGTTACCCTCTTGACTTTAGCTTCATTATAGTGCATCATTAAAAGCGAATCTAGATTCAGTTATATAAAGAGAGGGGGTTTCTATGCCGCAAGTATTGAAGGATGAAATCTTTGAACGCATTTTTCAAGCCGGGGTGGATGTGTTTTACGAAAAAGACTATCGCAGCGCAAAAATGCAGGAGATTGCGAAAAGAGCGGGGATTCCGGTCAGCCTAATCTATAATTACCATAAAAATAAAGAGGAATTGTTTGACAAAATCGCATCTTCGTTGCACCTGAACTTTGATAAGATCGTAATGGAAGAAGAACAGGCAGATGGGCTCCCGTCAGAGAAGTATAAGAACATAGCCGAAGACTACATTCTTGATTTGCTTGAAAACCATAAAATATTTGTAATTATCATGGACAAAAGCCAGGGAACAAAGTATGAAGTGTCAAAGGAGCAGTTTATCCACTCCATCGAGCAGCACATCAAGCGGCAGCTTGGTAAAAAAACGCACGTTTCCTATAATGATATGCTGTGTCATATTCTTGCCAGCAACTTTGCAGAGAGCATTTTAGAGGTTGTACGGCATTATCAAGATCGTGAGTTTGCACACACCATGCTTTCGCTGGTAACAAAGTGTTATTATGAGGGCGTAAACTCTTTATAATAGGGGCTTATGCTTACCCGTTTCGGATAATCATAAGCCCTTTTCTTTTAAGACTGGGTTAATGATAGATAACTCATTATTTTGACAAAATAACGAATTATAATTCGGTATTAAAGGAGGATGCTTAACATGAAAACCCAACAGGAGCTTGTGAGACAGGTAACGAGCAAAAGCAGGCTGTCCAACATGATGCTGTGCTGCAAAATTGTTTTTGACCTGATCCCGCAAATGCTACTGATCCACATGATCGGTCTTTATTTCACCGCGTCACTTATGCTGGAACAAATCTTTTGGGAGTGCGGCGCAATGCTACTCTGTTTCATAGGGAAGGCTGTCTGCTCTTATTTTGCGACATGGACAGCCCATAAAGCAGCGTACACCTGTCTGACGGATTTGCGGCTGCAAATTATCCGCCATCTGAAAAAACTGTCCCTCGGTTTCTTTCAGGAGCGAAAGACGGGTGACCTGACAAATATCGTGCAACATGACGTAGAACAGGTGGAAGGGTATCTCGCTCACGGCCTGCCGGAAATCATGTCCGCTACCATTCTTCCCGCTGCCGTTTTCCTTGTCATGCTGTGGGTGGATTGGCGTCTGGCGCTTGTTATGGTCGTAGGGTTGCCGTTAATGTGGATCACAAAGAAAATCTCCGCTCCGCTTTGGACAAAGAATTTCAAAATATATGCTGATTCTGTGACAAGGATGCAGGAAAACGTCATGGAGTATGTCTCCAATATTTCCGTAATCAAAGCCTTTGGAAAAGAGGAAACCAAGACGGAAAAGACGATCCAATCGGCAAAGGACTACGATTATTGGGTGAAAAAATCCATGGCCGGTATTTCTGTTCCAATGGGATTGATTATCCTATTCATGGAATCCGGCGTTGTCCTCGTGATGATCCTTGGCACCTATCTTCTCTCTACCTCACAAATCGAGCTCCCTCGTCTGATCCTTGCCATTGTTTTAGGCGGGCTGTTTACATCCTCTATTGCCAAGGTCGCCACCTTCCAGCATTACGGAATCGTATTTAAGCAGGCCATGAAAGGCATTTGGTCGATCCTAGGTGTACCTGCGTCAAACAGGCCGGAGCATAGCGACGCACCGGTGAATGGGGAGATTGTCATTTCAGATTTGAACTTTGCCTACAACGACAACGGCAACGTGCTGGAGAACATCAATCTTCGCTTTTCGAAAGGCAGCAAGACTGCACTGGTCGGAGCTTCCGGCTGTGGAAAAAGCACGCTTGCCAACTTGCTTATGGGCTTTTGGGAACCGGCTGACGGAAGCATTACCATAGCGGGGAAAGACGCTGCAGGCTTTTCCGAAAAGCAATTAAACCGCCTCTTTTCCATCGTTCAGCAGGATGTCTTTCTCTTTAATCTGAGCATGGAAGAAAATATACGAATCGGAAAGCCAGAGGCCAGCATGGAAGAAATCACAGCGGCCGCAAAGAAAGCCCGCATCCATGATTTCATCATGTCCCTGCCGAACGGCTATCAGACCATGGCAGGAGAAGCCGGCGTCAAGTTCTCCGGCGGGGAGAAGCAGCGGCTTTCCATTGCCCGCATGATTCTGAAAGATGCCCCAATCATTATTTTGGACGAGGCGACGGCGGCGGTAGATACAGAGAATGAAGCCTATATTCAAGCAGCTATCGACGATTTGAGCCGAGATAAAACCGTCATTATGATCGCTCACCACCTAAATACCATCCGTGACGCGGATCAAATCGTCGTCATGGACAGCGGGAGGATCGTAGATACAGGCAGGCACAATGCGCTGCTTGACCGTTGCGCCCTGTATCGAAAGATGGTGGAGGATCAAAACAAGGTCGATAATTGGAAGATTAAGGAGGTGTCCCTTTGATTAAGGAAATCTGGAACACGCTAACCCCCAGCGGGAAACGCTCTTTATCGCTCTCTGTTATGGGCTTTACTCTGTATGCCCTTTCGGGGATTGCTATGATGTATATTTTTCTAAAGTCTTTGGAGGCCGTTATGTCCGGCGCCGGCATGTTGATATGGTATTGGATTGTGTTGGCCACCTGCCTGCTGATAAAAGGTGGTAGCAATATCCTTGCAGACGTAAGAAAGCACTATGCAGGGTTTGATATTGTCTATCAGGTACGAAAAAATATCATCTATCGTTTGAAAGAGTTTTCGCTTGGCTTCTATACCAACGAGCGTTTGGGCGAGATCAGCACCATTATTCATAAAGACGTAGATAATATGGAAATGGTTGTTGGTCATGTGTGGACACGGATGCTTTCCGACTTTATCGTGTCTGCTGTTCTGCTTACGGCGCTGGTCATTTACAGCCCGAAGATGGCGCTGCTTATGGTTTCAGCTCTACCTATTGCGATCCTGTTCCTCATATTAGGTTTGAAGCGCGCGAAGCGGTTAGAGGAAGAAGCAGGGAATGATCTTGCCGATATGGTGAGTGTCTTTGTGGAATATGTAAAAGGGATTCCCCTTCTGAAAGCCTTTTCTGAAAGCCGCCGCTTTGAGAAAAAGGTAGAACAGACGGCCCGCGACTTTGGGCAGAGCAGCAAGGCCGTATCCAGAAATCGGGCGGCGGTTTTGTCCGTCTATGGCTTTATTATTGATGTTTCCTTTTGGGTCATGCTCACCGCAGGGCTGCTCCTGCTGCTGGCGGGCAATATCTCCGTTTACGGCTTCTTGCTCTTTGCCATCATCAGCCGCGAGTTTTACAAGCCCTTCCTTGCGTTGGAAAGTCATTGGGTAAACTATCTGACGGTGGCAGACAGCTTCCGCCGCATCAAAAAGATCACCGAAGCTGAAACCGTCCCGGAGCCGAAAGATCCGATCCACCCCACTGAATATTCGATTGCCTTTGAGGATGTGTCTTTCTCCTATGAGAAAGGCGGCTTCATCATGAAAGACATTTCTTTCCGCACTCCGGCGCATACTCTCACCGCCCTTGTCGGCGGCTCCGGCTCCGGCAAAACGACGATTACAAATCTCCTGCTGCGCTTTTGGGATGTGACAGATGGGGAGATCCGTATTGGCGACGTGGACGTGCGGGATATGAGCTACGATGAGCTTCTCGGCTCTGTCAGTATTGTCATGCAGAATGTCCAGCTATTTGCGGATACCATCGAGGGGAACATCCGGCTGGGAGAGGCGTCGGCCACACAGGATGAAATCGTTGCCGCCGCAAAAAAAGCCCGCATCCACGACTTTATCATGTCGCTTCCCGACGGATATGAGACCATGATCGGAGAAAACGGCGTAGGGCTGTCAGGCGGCCAGAAGCAGCGCCTTTCTATAGCGCGGGCATTTTTGAAAGACGCTCCGATCCTGCTTTTGGACGAAATCACAAGCAATGTCGATCCGGTCAACGAGGCGCTGATTCAGGAAGCCATTTCGGAGCTGGCAAAGGACAGGACGGTTTTGGTAATCGCCCATCATTTGAGTACGATTCGCAGCGCGGATCAGATTTTGGTATTTCAAGACGGGCGGATCGTTCAGTCAGGGCAGCACGAAGCCCTGCTGTCGGATACCGACGGATACTATCACAAGCTGTGGAACGCCCGCGGCAGTAAGGAGGTCGGCGCAGATGAAGGATTATGCAGTTGAGCTGCGAGATGTATCGTATCAATATCAGGGACATTCCCGGCCTGCCATTCATGGAATTAACCTCACGATTGAAAAGGGTTCTTTTGTGCTTATCAGCGGCGCAAGCGGCAGCGGGAAAACAACGCTTTCTCGCTGCATTAATGGGCTTGTGCCACACTTCTATGAAGGTACTTTCAGCGGCGAGGTCTATTTGGACGGCAAAAATACCGCAGATTTCGCCTTACGCGACTTTGGAAGGATGGTCGGCTCTGTTTTTCAAGACCCGCGCAGTCAGTTCTTTATGACGGATACGACAAACGAGATTGCCTTTGGATGCGTTAACATGAAGCTACCACGTGAAGAAGTATGGAAGCGCACAAAGGACAGTCTTGAAAAGCTCAATATCTCCAAGCTGACAGACAAAAGCCTGTTTCAGTTATCCAGCGGAGAAATGCAAAAGGTATCTATTGCCTCCTGCTATGCCATGACACCCGATATTTATGTGTTCGACGAGCCCTCCGCGAATCTGGATTTTCGGGCAATTATGGAGCTGCACGACGTTCTCTCGGAACTGAAAGACGAAGGGAAAACCTTGATTGTGCTGGAACACCGGGTTTTCTATCTGGCCGATTTGCTGGATCGCATGGTGTTTCTGGAGGATGGTGCCATACAAAACGATTTCAGCAGGCAGGAAACGCTTTCGTTAAGCGACGGCGACTTGAGACAGCTCGAATTGAGGAATTTCAGCCTTGACACACTCATGCCTTGTCAGCACCCGGCAGCTTTACAGGAGGCTGCGGTGCCGATCCTGTCTCTCTCCCATGTATCCTTTGCCTATGGGCGGCGCAAGAGGCGCTCACAGGTGGGGGTTGCGCTTTTACACGATGTTTCTTTTGAAGCATACAGCGGAGAAATCATCGGGATTATCGGAGAGAACGGGGCGGGCAAAACGACCCTTGCGAAGCTGTGTTGCGGACTGCTGAAAGAAAGTGCTGGGACAATTTCAATTCACGGAGCACAGTTTCCGCAGAAGAAGCGCCTCGGTCAAATCTATTTTGTAATGCAGGATTCCGATTATCAGCTCTTTGGCGACAGCGTACTAAACGAGTTGCGAATCGGAGTAGGAAAGAAAGCCTTGGATGACGCAGATAATCAGGCGATTTTGGAAAAGCTCTTTCTTTGGGAAAAACGTGAAAGTCACCCCGCCGCTCTTTCCAGAGGGCAAAAGCAGCGGCTTACGATAGCCGGAGCTCTGAAAGCAGACAGCCGCGTGTTGTTCTTCGACGAGCCCACCAGCGGTTTGGATCGTGGAAGTATGCTTCGCGTTTCTGCGGAAATGGAAGCTCTTGCACAGGATGGATGTGTGGTCTTTGTCATTACCCACGACTATGAGTTTATCCTGTCTGCCTGCCATCGCGTTCTTTATCTGAACGAGGGGAGAATAGAGCAGGACTTCGCTTTGACAGAAAACAGTAAAGACACGGTGCTTCGGCTACTTCGGAAAGGGGGTGCTTCCTCTGGACAAGACTAGCCCCGCATTAGACCCGCGGATTGTTGGATTTGTAGTAATTCTTCTCGGAACAACGGCTATGTTTATGAACAAGGCCATGACCGCGCATATCATCTGCGCGGTAGCAGCAGTTTATCTACTTGCTGCAAAGGCGTATAGGCCTTTTGCCGTATATCTCACCATCTACATTGTCGTTGCTTTCCTTATGGCGAACGTGGACAAGATTCATAACACAAGCGCAATGCTCTTGATCGTGTCGCTCAGCTACTTCGTTCAAAAGTTGGTCGTCCTGCTAATGATGGGAAGTTTCTTTGTCCGTATGACGACGATTTCTTATGTGCTGTCCGCCATGCAGCACATGAAGATACCAGACGCTGCCGCAGTCCCACTCATGGTGGCGCTGCGCTTCTTCCCCACCATACGGGAGGATTATCACAGCTTGAAAGACAGCCTGCGGATTCGCAAGGTATCCCTGTCGCCGCTGCAATATATCATCCACCCCGTGCGGATAGTGGAATACCTTTTCGTTCCGATCCTGATGAAAAGCCTCCGTACATCCGATGAACTTGCAGCGTCCGCACTATCACGTGGATTTGAACACATGAACGAACAGACAATCCTGTATCCGCTGAAGCTGAAAACACCTGACTACCTTGTTGGAGCATTATCTACCTTGATTGTTGCCGCACTATTTTACTTACAGTTCAAATAAGGACGATTTTAAAATGAACACCATCAAAACAGAAAAGCTGGATGTCCGTGATTTTATCACCATAGGCATCTTTGCAGCCATCAGTCTTGTGATTTTCTTTGTAATCGGCGGAGCTGCCGGAATGACCCTCGTCGGAACGGTAGCCAATATCCCGATAACCGTTTTCTTTACATCCATTGCCTATATGCTTCTTGTTTCAAAGGTCAGAAAAAAAGGGACATTCCTGATTATGGGAACGATCAGCGCGCTTCCGGGGCTTATGGCCGCAAATGTGATCGGTGTTATAGCGTCCATTCTCGGCTGGATCATAGCGGAGGTTGTTGCGAGCGCCAATCATTATAAAAGTAAAGCGGTATTGATCTTTGCCTATGTTCTCGGCTGTACGCTTCATTCTGCCGGATATACACTCCCTATGTATTTGTCTAATGCTCAATATCTGATCGACAGACAGGATATCCTTCATTTGACAGATGAAGCACTTGCTGTGTACTTAAAGATGTTTACATGGCCCATGTTTTTCAGCATGGTGGCATTGACGATTGTGACCAGCTTCCTCGGTGCGTTTATTTCCACCCGGATTTTGAAAAAGCATTTTGAGAAAGCTGGATTGTTGTAATACGGGAGGTAGTGGTACAGGGAATTTGTAACACCTCTGCCTGATAGATTATAATGTCAGCAGAGGAGAAAATACATGACTCGAATATCAGACGAGACCAGACGAAAAGTTGTTCGCGCGCACATTCAAGATGGATGCACGATTGCCAGCCTTGGAGCTGAGTACGGCATATTCAGAGCCACTGTTTTCAGCTGAGTAGGCTCGTATCGCGAAGAATGCCAAAACAATGGTGAGGAGAAGTCTCAGTTCGAGATGATGGAAGAACTTCGTCGTCTTCGGCGTGAAAAAGCCGAATTAGAAAAGGAGAACAGCAGGAGTTCGGATTGAGATGGCTTTTTAAAATGCTGCATCTTCATCCAAACGCTTATTACAACTACCTCAGAAATGCGAAAGAGGGTTATCTCGCTCAAAACTCTCATTGTTGTCAATGGATGCAAGCACTTTATCATGATTCTCATGGTGTCATAGGGCACCGTAAAATGAAGGCGTTTCTGCAAAGAGCAGGGAGAAGATCTCTTCAACAAACAATCAGATTGAAGGAGGTGTAAATGCAAGACTCAGAGCCATGCTTAGAGATCCTAGAGGTCTAAATATAGAGAGACGAATAAAAGCGGCTTTCTGGTGGTGCTACATGCACTCACCGGAGCCGCTTTCTGCAAAGGAACTGTTAAAGGTAATGCTGACGGATGGAAGTATTGCAGAGTCAATCCTGATGTGGGGTGATGCAATCATATGGAGCTAGCATCAACGCTTTTTGTCCGCTTAGCCTAAGATCAAGCGCTTCCGGGATTTAGCTTTGTCTGAAACGGGCAGATGGGAGTAGGGATAGCTTTTATATGGTCAAGACGGTAATTGAGGCTTGATGTCAGATATATGAACATAAATCAGATCATATTTACTGACAGGCATCATTTTGAATATAGGAGTCAAAATCCAAAGTGTAAGTGTTATTGCTCCGGAGAGCGCCTCCAAATTTCGCCCAGCGTGCGGGTGTAGGAGTTTGAGAGATGAAGTAGCATGGCTTGGGCTGCCTTTTCCGGTTGACTGTGAAGTATCTCCTCACCTATGGTAAGATGCTCTTTGTATACAAGCTTGCCGTCAATGGAATTATTGTATACGGATTTGACTTCAAAGCGCAGGTAATGGTCCAGAATCAGACTTGTTTGAAGAGCAAACCATCTGTTATGGGAAGCATCAGCGACCAGACGGTGAAACTGATGATCTATGCGGTATAGAAGACGGCTGTCAAGAGTGGACAAATTCTCCTTTAGCTCGATCAAACAGTGCATAATTGCCTGCTTTTCCGATGCTGTTCCACGCTCAGCAGCAAGCCTTGCATTGTGTGATTCCAGAAAAATCCTGGATTCGAGAATATCCATGGCATCTTGCTTTGTCACGGGAACCACTTTCACGCCTTTCCCGCGAGCAAAGCTGACATAGCCTTCTTTCTGAAGCTCCAGCAACGCTTCGCGCACAGGCGTACGGCTGATTCCGAGCTCATTGCAAATGGCTTCTTGAGAATAAATAGCGTCAACGCGAAAACGATTGTAAAGGATTGCGTCTTTGATCAGTTCGTATGCTTGGCTTTTATAACTTGCTGTATGTACTTTTCCTGTGCCTAAAAGATCTGACTGACATTCACTCATAAAGCTTGCCTTCCGAATGGGTAGAAAATAGGAATCGAACCGCTTTCAAAGAGCGGAAGAGCATTAGACAAATTGCGCAGCTAATTTATGTTTTGTGCAAAACGACTAATGAATTTAAGTATATAGGGGAAAAACGGAGAAATCAACTGATATGTACTTTCTATTGACATCAAAAAAGAAAAAATGTACTCTTTTGATAAAGATATGTAATGTGTAATATATTACTGTTAAGTATGAGAAAAAGAAGCAGTAGAGAGGAGGTGTAGGAGCAAGGTATTGAAAGAAAGTAGGGCTAGTTGACAGAAAGGAGGTAGATAAAGGGTTTAGAGGTAATTTGAATCTTGCGTGCCTGGGAAGCTGTTGACAACATCGTATGCACAGACGTTCTTCGTGTAAGGAACTCCGCAAGGAGCTTCAAGAAGCTGACTGTACTTGGAACTGAAAGTTCCGGAAATGCTTCATATTAGCTTTTTAACAGGAGGGATATGTATGTTAGTAGCGGTTTGGATTATTACATTTTGTTTAATCATCGGCGTAGGCGTGTATGCGGGAACGAAGATAAAGTCTGCAAACCAGTGGTCCGGAGGTGATAAGACCATGGGAGCGTTGACGCTCGGTTGTGTCTTTGCGGCGTGGCAGATCGGGGGTATGGCGGTTGTAGGAGCGGCACAGAACGGATATAAGCTCGGCATCTCAGGAGCATGGTATTCGATTGCCGGTTCCTTCTACTTCATTGCACTTGCTGTATTTGCAAAGATTATCCGAGAGAGAATGCCGGGGGAATCGGTACCGGCCTATCTTCAGTCCAAATATGATATTAGAACAACAAGACTGTATTCCTATGCGTGGATTATTTATGGATTCCTCTACATTCCGATTCAGTTGAAGACAGTATCCAGTATTATCCAGATTGTGTTGCCCGGGCTGAACCTTATGGTCGCTATGTTCATAGGTGTCACCATAGCGGTTATTTATACAAGTTTTTCAGGTATGAAGGGCGCATCCGCAGTCGGTCGAATCGTGTGTATCGGCATTTATGTTCTTTTAATCGGTTTCGTATTCAAGACACTTCCGAAATTCGGAGGGTTTGGCGGACTTCTAAAGACACTTCCGGAAAAATATGATTCTATGGGAAACATGCCGACGCAGCGTATCATTGCATGGATTGTCGGTGGTTGTATCAGTACTGCGGTTATGCAGGCGGTTTTACAGCCGCTCCTTTCGGCAAAAAGCCCGGAGGCTGCAAGAGCCGGTTCTATTCTCGGTTACTTGATTGCAGCACCCATTTGTTTCTTTACCGCAACTTGCGGAATGCTGTCTAAGGCGAGCGGTGCGGATCTCGGTGACGGTTCTACCGCTTTTGCATATGCAATCAAGACTTTTAGCAATCCTCTATTTGCAGGTATCATCTTTGCATTCGCGACCATGATTATAGCGGCAACGATGGCGACGATGATGTTGGCGACAGGAACGATCATTACAAATGTTTACAGAACGGAAATTAATCCAAACGTGGATGACGCGAAGATTCTGAAGCTCTCCAAGGCAATTACATTTGTATTTGCCTATATGACATTGGTTCCTGCGGTTGTGATTCCGAGTAAATCTTTGACAAATATGTTTTTGACCTTGCAGCACGTGGCGGCAGCTCCGGTCAGCTTTTCTATTTTGGCAGGGCTTATGTGGAAGAAAACCACAAAACAAGGAGCGTTCTGGAGTATGTTGACCGGTATGATTACAGGCGTAGCATGGATGTTATTGGGTCTAACCGATAGGGTAGAGGCGGTATATCCGGTTTTCATTGTT
Organism: Stomatobaculum sp.; assembly: GCF_057248925.1. Classification (NCBI taxonomy): domain Bacteria; kingdom Bacillati; phylum Bacillota; class Clostridia; order Lachnospirales; family Lachnospiraceae; genus Stomatobaculum; species Stomatobaculum sp. Next base: position 17,834 of record NZ_DBHIHF010000014.1, on the reverse strand, counting down.
ACATATAGTGTTGGCATTATTGTTTCGCTTCTGACTTATCGGGAAAAGGAATTGATAAAAGGAGCAAAATAAATATGGGACAGGACAAGCAGAAACAGATTTATATGTGGCCGTCCTATTGGAGAAGACCGGTGGCGCATGGTTCTAACGGTGCAGTTAGCAGTAACAGCGTTTATGCGACAAGAGCAGGACTTGAGATATTGAATCAGGGTGGAAATGCTTTTGATGCCGCTGTTGCGATATCTCTGACGTTGTCTGTAGTAGAACCACATCACTCCGGCATCGGTGGCGGCTGCTTTTCCTTGCTGTATGATGCAAGAAGCGGTGAGAGTGTGGGAATTGACGGAAGGGGAATCGCTCCCGCTCGGGCGACCGCAGATCTCTTCATGAAAGACGGGGAAGTGCAGGATGAATGGAAGGATCTTGGAGGACAGTCGGTTGCGCTTCCGGGTCTCCTGAAGACGATGGATATGATCCTAAATAAGTATGGAACTCTGTCATGGGAAGAGATTAGTGCTCCGGCAATTCGATGTGCAAAAGATGGATTCGGCACAAGTTACACAGGAGCACTTACTATGTTTGATAATTCTGTAGAGCGAAAAATGCGGCTCTCCGAAGCGTTCAGAAAGCTATATCGAAAGGAAGGAGGCGCTTTCTATGAATTCGGAGAGATTCAGAAGAACCCTGAAATAGCGGAGCTGCTACAGAGTATTGCAAAATATGGTGTGGACTATTTTTATAAAGGAAGAATTGCAAAGAAGATTGTCAATCTGATTAATGATCGAGGCGGCTGTTTTGATCTTTCCGATATGGAATCTTACGAACCGAAAGTTCGTGATCCGATCAAAACAACATACCGAGGATATGAGATCGCTGCTTTTGCACCGCCCAGCGGCGGGGGCGCACTGGTGGAGATGTTGAATATTCTGGAAAACTATGACCTTCAATCCATGGGACACAACACTGCTGAAGCTATTCATGCCCTGGCAGAAGCGATGAAGCTCGGATTTGCCGATCGCAGTGTAGCGTTGGGAGACCCGGAGTTCGTTGATGTAGATTTTGAACGATTGACAAGTAAAAAATTTGCTTATGAGCGCTTCGAGCTTGCCGGAGAACATGCCGGAGAGTTTGCTGCCGCCACGGGGATTGAGGCAAAGCAGTATCCGGGAAACACCTCGCATTTTTCCGTCATGGACAAAGAGGGCAATGCGGTCTCACAGACGCAGACAGTTCGCGACTGGTTTGGCTGTGGAATTGTAGTTGAAGGGCTGGGATTCGTATTGAATAATGCGATGTCCGATTTTTCAGCTGCGGTAGGCGCCATGACGAGTCAGGGGCTGGCCTACGGCAGTGCCAATGCGATTCAAGGCGGCAAGACACCGCTTTCCAGTATGTCACCGAGCATCGTATTTAAGGATGGAAAGCCATTTCTTGCCATCGGTGCGGCGGGCGGTCCAAGAATCATTACGGGCACACTGCAAGGTATCGTCAATGCGATCGATTTTCACATGACGCCGGAGCAGTTGGTAAATGCTCCCTATGTCAACTGTTTGACAAGGTCGCAGGGACTGGAGTTGGAGTACGGGATTTCCGGAGATACGCGACGAATTCTGGAAAGCAAAGGTCATAAGATTGTGCCGGTTCCGGTAGATCAGGCAATGAGTACCATGCTAAACAGTGTGATGAACCTGGATGGAGAATTTTATGCTGCTGGAACAAAGCGAGTTGATGGTTGCGGCGGCGCATTACTTAAGGAAGGTCATATTGTGCTGGAAGGTATGAGTCAGGAGCAAATTTGAGAACCGAGCGATAAATAATCATAACAAAGGAGCTTACCCGGAAAACAATCCGGATAAGCTCCTTTGCTATTGTTTTATTCAATGACCGAACCGAAGTACTGGTATTCCTCGTTCTGCAGGTTCTTTAAGAAGTCCTGAATCTTCCGCGTCGAAGAGAGCTTGTCGCCCGAGGAGGCGTCGGCGTTTAGACTGTCAATGATGTAGGCGAGATAGGGACTCATATCCGCCTCGAGGTACCAAGGCTCCTCGAGGAGCTCCGGTCTCCGGTAGTTTAAGTTTGTCGTGCAGACATAGTCGATGATGCCGGCGTCGTACTTCTCGCGGAAGCTCTTCACACCGTTGGTGAAGAGACCGAAGGTCGCGCAGACGATGACGCGCTTACAGCCGCGGTCTTTCAGATTCTTCGCGGTGTCCATCATGCTCTCGCCGGAGGAAATCATATCGTCGATAATCAGCACATCCTTGTCCTTCACACTTGCGCCGAGGAACTCGTGGGCCACAATCGGGTTGCGGCCGTCGACGACCTTCGAGTAGTCGCGGCGCTTATAGAACATGCCGATGTCGACCCCGAGAATGTTCGAAATATAAATTGCGCGGTCCATTGCGCCTTCGTCCGGGCTGATAATCATCAGGTGATCCTTGTCCGCTTTCATATCCGGAATGTTCAGGAAGCAGGTCTTGATGAACTGGTAGGTCGGCATGAAGTTGTCAAAGCCGGAGAGCGGCGTCGCGTTCTGGACGCGCGGGTCGTGTGCGTCGAAGGTGATGAAGTTCTCGATGCCCATGTTCGCGAGTTCGGTCAGCATATAGGCGCAGTCTAAAGATTCCCGCTTGGTTCTTCTGTGCTGTCTGCCCTCGTAGAGGAAGGGCATAATCACATTCACGCGGTGCGCTGCCGCGCCGCCCGCCGCGATGATGCGCTTTAAATCCTGGAAGTGGTCGTCCGGCGACATGTGGTTCTCGTTGCCGTCCACCTTATAGGTCAGAGAGTAGTTGGTGACATCGACCATCACAAAGAGATCGGCGCCGCGCACGGACTCATTGATGACGCCCTTGCCCTCACCGGTGCCGAAACGCGGGCAGTTGATGGAGAGGAGATAGGAATCGGCGTCATAGCCGCGGTAGTGCAGGGAGCGACGGCGCTCATCGGTCGCTTCCGCGCCCGAAGCGCGCATCCGCACGAGGTGGGCGTTGACTTTTTCCGCGAGATCACGGCAGCTCTCGAGCGCTGCGATTTTGAGCGGCGCGACGGGAAGACGATTGTTTTCGGTGGACTGATTGGACATCTTTCTTCGTTCTCCTTCTAAAAAACAGCTGGGTCTGTCAGAGACATGGCATATTTTTTAAATCATAGCATTTTCGTTTCCCTGCCGCAAGGCTGCGTTGCAAAGCGTTCATAATTCATGTAAAATGCGAGAAAGTAAAGGAGTTGATTGTGGCGGAAAACAAGGGACATTTGATTGCTGCCGTGGAGCCGGGAAGTGCGGCGGCGGAATTGGAAATCGCGGCGGGGGACCGCCTGTTGGAAGTAAACGGAAAAGCGGTCGCCGATGTCTTTGACTACCGCTATCAGGTGAGCGCGGAAGTCATCACCCTGCTCGTTCTGAAGCCGGATGGCGAGGAGTGGGAGTACGAAATCGAGAACGGCGGCGAGGACCCGGGGCTGGTCTTTGAAAACGGCCTGATGAGCGAATATCGCTCCTGCTCAAACGGTTGCATCTTCTGCTTTATCGACCAGATGCCGGGTGGGATGCGGGACACTTTATATTTTAAGGACGATGATTCGCGCCTCAGTTTCCTGCAGGGCAACTATGTGACGCTCACCAATATGAAAGAGGCGGATATTCAGCATATCATTCAATATCGCCTGGAACCGATTAATATCTCCGTACATACGACAAATCCCTCGCTCCGCGTGCGCATGCTGAAAAATCGCTTTGCGGGCGAAAAGTTGCGCTATCTCGATAAGCTTTTCGAGGCGGGCATTCAGATGAACGGGCAGATTGTGCTCTGCAAGGGCTATAACGACGGCGAGGAGTTAAAGCGCACCCTGACGGATTTGCTTCGCTATGCGCCGCTCATGCAGTCGGTCTCGGTGGTGCCGGTCGGGCTCACCAATTATCGCGACAAGTTAGAGAAGCTTGAGCTCCTCGGACCCGAGGACTGCGCGAATGCAATCGATATCATTGAAGACATCCAGCGCCGCGCCATGGAAAAATGCGGGATTCACTTTGTCCAGGCGTCGGATGAATTTTATCTGACGGCGGGGCGGCCGCTGCCGGAGCCCTCGCGCTACGACGGTTACCCACAGCTCGAGAACGGCGTCGGGATGCTGACCCTCTTACACGAGGAAATCGGAGAGGCGCTGTCGACGGTGGCGCCGTCCGACCAAACGGAGACCGTGAGTACCTTCAGCGGTCTCCTCGCCGCGCCGAGCCTCTCGCGGGAACTGGCGCGAATCGGGGAGAAACTCCCCGCCAAAAAGATTTTGTTCTACCCGCTGGAGAACCGTTTCTTCGGCGAAAAAATCACGGTGACAGGGCTTCTGACCGGGCGTGATATTCTGGACGGTCTCAAGGGAAAGCCGCTCGGCGACCGCCTGTTGCTGCCGCAGTGTGTGTTCCGGAGCGGCGAGGAAGTGCTGCTCGACGACATGACGCGATCCGACCTCGAGCGGGAACTCGGCGTGCCCTGTGTAATCATCGGCATGGGCGGAGATGACCTCGTGGAGGCCGTGAACGACAAAACTTACCGCTATACCGGCAGCGGCAGCGCCTACGAGCTCGCGACCGAGAAATTCCACAAAGGATAAAGCCGCTGCGCTTTGAAAAAAGGAGAAAGCTATGAGTAAACCGATTGTCGCCATTGTCGGGCGGCCCAATACCGGCAAATCCTCGCTCTTCAACGCCATTGCGGGAGAGCCGATTTCGATTGTCAAAGACATTCCGGGTGTGACCCGAGACAGAATCTATGCGGACTGCACCTGGTTAAACCGCGACTTCACGCTGATCGACACCGGCGGTATCGAGCCGGAATCCCGGGATAAATTGCTGGTGTCGATGCGGGAACAGGCGGAGATTGCCATCGAGACAGCGGATGTGCTCATCTTCCTCACCGATGTCCGCACCGGTGTCACCGACGCCGACGACCGCGTCGCCGATATGCTGCGCCGCGCAAAAAAGCCGGTCGTGCTTGCGGTCAACAAGGTGGACAGCTTCACCAAGTTTCAGAATGATATCTACGAGTTCTACAATCTCGCCTGCGGCGACCCGATTCCGGTTTCGGCGGCGAGCCGCCTCGGCATCGGCGATCTCTTAGAGGCAGTCGAGGCCTACTTCCCGCAGGTCGAAGCGAGCGAAGCGGAAGAGGATGAGCGCCCGAAGGTTGCGCTGATCGGCAAGCCGAATGTGGGCAAGAGCTCGATTATCAATCGCCTGCTCGGCGAGAACCGCGTGATTGTCTCCGACATCGCGGGCACCACGCGTGACGCGATCGATACGGTCGTGGTGCACGACGGACAGGAATATGTCTTCATCGACACGGCCGGCATACGGCGAAAGTCCAAAATTCATGAGGACATCGAGAGATACTCGATTATCCGCACGGTGACGGCAGTGGAGCGGGCCGATGTCGTGCTGCTCGTGATTGATGCGAGCGAGGGCGTGACCGAGCAGGATGCCAAGATTGCCGGTGTCGCGCATGAGAAGGGCAAGGGCATCCTGGTGGTCGTGAACAAGTGGGATCTGGTCGAAAAGACGGATAAGACCATGAAGGAGTTCACCGACAAAATCAAGAGCACGCTTTCGTTTATGAGTTATGCCGAGTTCCTCTTTGTCTCCGCGGAGACCGGCCAGCGCATGAATAAGCTTTTCGAGATGATCGACATGATACGCTCTTCGCAGACGCTTCGCATTCGGACGGGCGTGCTGAACGAGATTATCACCGAGGCGACCGTCTTAAAGCAGCCGCCGTCCGACAAGGGACACCGCCTGAAGATTTTCTACGCGTCCCAGGTTGCGGTGAAGCCGCCGACCTTTGTGTTCTTCGTCAACAGCAAGGAACTCATGCATTTCTCCTACCAGCGCTATCTCGAGAACCGTATCCGTGAGGCCTTCGGGTTCCGCGGAACCATGCTGCGCTTCTTCATCCGGGAGCGACAGGGAAAGGACAAGGAGTAATCGATGGAGAGACTTCTCTGGCTTTTGATCGGCTATCTTTGCGGTAGTTTTCAGAGCGGCTATTTTCTCGGCAAAGCGAAGGGACTGGATGTCCGGAACTACGGCAGCCATTCGACCGGCGCGACCAATTCGCTCCGTGTCATGGGCACGGGAGCCGGGATTCTGGTGCTGCTCCTCGATGCGGCCAAGGCGATTATTCCCTGTGTGCTCGCGCGCCACTTTTTCCGGGGGCAGGCAGAACTTCAGCTTCTCATGGTGCTCTGGACCGCGACCGGCGTGATGCTCGGACACGACTATCCGTTTTATCTCGGCTTTCGCGGCGGCAAGGGCGTCGCGAGCACGGTCGGCGTGTTGATTGCGCTCGACTGGAGACTGGCGCTCGCCTGGTGCCTCCTCTTCATCGTGACTTGCTGTCTGTTCCGCTATGTCTCGCTCTCGTCGATTTTGTCGATGCTTTTGTTACTGGTGCTCGCACTGGTTTTCTTTTTCCGGCATGCATTGCCGGTCGGCGCGGCATATCAGACAGAGTTTCTGCTTCTTGCCCTGTTTAATCCCCTGCTCTCTATTTTCCGCCACCGCGCGAACATCGGGCGGCTGCTTCGCGGCGAAGAGAGCCGCTTACATCTGTTTACGCGCGGCATGGAGGTGAAAAAATAATGGCTAAGATTTCGGTTCTGGGTTCCGGCGCCTGGGGTACGGCGCTTGCCATGTTGCTTTCGGACAACGGCCACGAGGTACTGCTCTGGTCTCCCTTTGCGGAGCACACGGAGGAACTGCGCCGCACGCGGAAATCGTCCGCGCTCGGCGGCCTCGAGCTGCCGGCAGGGATGCAGTTTACCTCTGACATGAAAAAGGCGGGCGAAAAGCAGGACGCGATTGTCCTTGCGACCGCTTCGGTCTATACGCGCGGTGTCGCGCGAGAGCTGCACCCCTATGTGAAGTCAGGGCAGCTTCTCGTCTGCGTCGCAAAGGGCATTGAGGAGAAGAGTCTTCTCTTTCAGACCGACGAGGTACAGGAAGAAATTCCGGATGCGGTCGTTGCCTGCCTCTCGGGGCCGAGCCACGCGGAAGAGGTCGCGAGACGCCTCCCGACGACCTGCGTCGCGGGAGCGGCTGACAGCGCGGTCGCGGAGCAGGTACAAGAGCTTTTTATGAACCGCGTGTTCCGCGTGTACACTTCGACCGATGTCAAGGGCATTGAGCTCGGCGGCGCGGTCAAAAATGTGATTGCACTCGCGGCGGGCATTGCCGACGGCCTCGGCTACGGTGACAACACGAAGGCGGCGTTAATCACGCGCGGCATCGCGGAGACCGCGCGTCTCGGCGTGAAACTCGGCGCGCACTGGGAGACCTTTGCGGGTCTCACCGGCATCGGCGATTTGATTGTGACCTGCGCGAGCATGCATTCGAGAAACCGGAGAGCCGGTATTCTGATCGGGCAGGGAAAGCCGGTCGAAGAGGCCATGCGGGAAGTGGGACAGGTCGTGGAGGGCGTGTACTCCGCAAAGGCGGCGCTTGCGCTCGCCGAGCGGGAGCAGGTCGAAATGCCGATTGTGGATGTTGTGAATCGCGTGCTCTTTTCGGAGCTGCCGGCGGCGGAAGCCGTGCGCATGCTGATGGAGCGGGACCCGATTGCAGAGTGGAATCATTTATAAATATTCAGGATAATTGAGAGACTTTTCTTGACAACTCAATACGATGTGACTATACTGTGCAGAATTATTCATATCAATGAGTTGAAAAGGAGGAGCCTCTATGAAACGGCTGGTTGCGACTGCTATGGTATGTATGCAATCAAAGCGGCAGCGGAGAAGGCAAATATCACCCCTGCGATGTCGGTCTCGGAAATCGGCAGCGCAATGGAGCAGGCAATGACTGAAATTCAGTTACAGGGTGTGACCGGAACGATTACCTGGAGTGCGGACGGCGCACCGTCAAAGGAACCGAAAGTCGTTATCATCCGGAACGGTGTATATCAAATCTGCTGAATCGCTATATTTTGGACCCTTCCGGTTGACATCTCTAGATATGCTCTTTATAATCTTCGACATATCTGTTTGGTATGTTGTTTGGGAGGGAAAAGGTTATGAAGAAAGCAGTATCTGTATTATTAGCAGCTTCCATGGTCTTCGGACTTGCGGCCTGCGGTCAGCAGAAGAGTAGCGAGACCAAGGCGGCGGGTGAGACCACGGCAGCCGGTGAGAGCAAGGCAGAGGGACAGAGCGAAGCCGGCAAGGACGGCGCGGTCTGGAAGATCGGCGGTATCGGTCCGGTGACCGGCGGCGCGGCAGTTTACGGTCTTGCCTGCAAGAACGCGCAGCAGATTGCGGTCGATGAGATCAATGCTGCCGGCGGCATCAACGGCTACAAGGTCGAGATTGAGTTCGACGACGACGAGCACGACGCAGAGAAGTCGGTCAACGCATATAACCACCTGAAGGACTGGGGCATGCAGATGCTGCTCGGCACGGTGACGAGCGCCCCCTGCATTCAGGTTTCGAACGAGTCCGTGAAGGACAACATGTTCCAGCTGACCCCTTCGGGTTCCGCGCCGGACTGCATCGCAAACTCCAACACCTTTGCGGTCTGCTTCTCGGATCCGCAGCAGGGCGAGAAGTCTGCTGAGTACATCGGCAGCCACAAGCTTGCGACGAAGATCGGTATTCTCTACGATTCCTCCGATGTTTACTCGAGCGGTATTCACGACAGCTTTGTCGCAAATGCCGAGAAGAACGGTCTTCAGATTGTCGCGGACGAGCAGTTCACGGCGGACAACAAGACCGACTTCAACATTCAGCTCCAGAACATCCGCAACGCAGGTGCAGAGCTTGTCTTCCTGCCGTTCTACTACACCGAGGCGGCACTTGTTCTGAAGCAGAGCAAGGACATGGGTTACAGCCCGATCTTCTTCGGTTGTGACGGCATGGACGGTATCCTGAACCTCGAGGGCTTTGACAAGTCGCTCGCAGAAGGCCTTATGCTTCTGACGCCGTTCTCCGCGGATGCGAAGGATGAGAAGACCCAGAAGTTTGTCGCAGCGTACAAGGAGCGCTACAAGGAGGTTCCGATTCAGTTCGCGGCGGATACCTACGACGGTATGTATGCAATTAAGGCAGCGGCGGAGAAGGCAAACCTGAACCCGTCGATGTCGGTAGAAGAACTCGGCACGGCAATGGAGAAGGCGATGACGGAGATTAAGCTTGAAGGCCTCACCGGTACCATCACCTGGAATGCAGACGGCTCGCCGTCCAAGGAGCCGAAGGCAGTCGTGATCAAGGACGGCGCTTACCAGTCGATTGAGAACTGAGCGCACACGGAAGAGAAGAGCGAAAGGGCTGCGTAATTTGCAGCCCTTTCTTTATCATAAAGGAGAGCAGTCATGAAATTTTTGTCCTATTTGCTCAGCGGAATCAGCTTAGGTTCCATCTATGCGATTATCGCGCTGGGATATACGATGGTCTACGGCATCGCTAAGATGCTGAACTTTGCACACGGCGATATTATCATGGTCGGCGGCTATGTCGCGTTCACGGCAATGACAGCCCTGAACCTGCCGGCATCCGCGGCCGTGCTGCTCTCCGTCCTGTTCTGCACGGCACTCGGCGTCATCATTGAGGCCGTTGCCTATAAGCCGCTCCGCGGCGCGAACAGTCTCGCCGTATTGATTACGGCAATCGGCGTCTCCTACTTGTTGCAGAACCTCGCGTTGCTCATCTTCGGCGCAAACCCGAAGAGCTTCCGCTCGGTGGTGCCGATTCAGTCGATGAGCTTTGCGAACGGACAGCTGGTCATCTCCGGCGAGACGGTTGCGGCGATTGCGGTCTGCTTTATCATCATGGTGGCGCTGACCGGTTTCATCAACAGGACCCGCGCGGGCCAGGCCATGCTCGCGGTCGCGGAGGACAGAGGGGCCGCGACACTGATGGGCATCAATGTCAATGCGACGGTTGCGCTGACCTTTGCAATCGGTTCGGCGCTCGCCGCGATTGCGGGCGTGCTGCTCTGCTCGGCGTATCCGACCCTCACGCCGACCACCGGCGCCATGCCCGGTATCAAAGCCTTTGTTGCGGCGGTTCTCGGCGGTATCGGTTCGATTCCCGGTGCGTTAATCGGCGGCCTCCTGCTCGGTGTGCTCGAGAACCTCTCGAAGGCATATCTCTCCTCCAAACTCTCGGATGCCATTGTTTTCTCGGTGCTCATTCTGGTTCTGGTGGTGCGACCCACCGGCATACTCGGGAAACAGATGAGAGAGAAGGTGTAATATGAACAGAACATCGGAAAAGAAAGCATTTTTAAACGATTGTCTCACTTACGGCCTTGTGATTTTCACCTTTGCGATTGTACAGGTGCTGGTAAACGGCGGCGCGGTGAGTTCCCTGTTCAAGGGTCTTCTGGTGCCGCTCTGCACCTATGCGATTCTCGCGGTCAGTCTGAATTTGGTGGTCGGCATTTCGGGCGAACTGTCCCTCGGACACGCCGGTTTCATGTGTGTCGGTGCCTTCAGCTCCGCGCTCTTTACGAATCTGATGGCGGGGAAGCTCCCGGGCGGTCTCGACTTTGTGCTCGCCGTACTGATCGGCGCGGCGGTGGCGGCCTTCTTCGGCTTCCTGATCGGCATCCCGGTGCTCCGGCTGCAGGGCGACTATCTCGCGATTGTGACGCTCGCGTTCGGTGAGATTGTGAAGAATATCATCAATGCGCTCTATCTCGGCGTGGATGCGAAGGGCGTGCATGTCTCGCTGAAAGACACGGCGGCGCTGAAACTCGAAACCGGCGGCAAAATTTTAATCAAGGGCGCGCAGGGAATCACCGGCACGCCGCGGCTCTCGACCTTCTTCGCCGGCATCCTTCTCCTGCTGCTTTCGCTCTTCATTGTGCAGAATCTGATTCGCTCCCGCACGGGGCGCGCTATTATGGCGATTCGCGACAACGAGATTGCGGCGGAGTCGGTCGGTCTCCATGTGACCCGCTATAAGCTCCTCGCCTTCACGATTTCGGCGGCGCTCGCGGGCGTGGGCGGTGTGCTCTATGCGCACAATCTGAGCACCTTGCAGGCGCTGCCGAAGAACTTCGGCTACAACATGTCCATTGCGATTCTGGTCTTTGTCGTGATGGGCGGCATCGGCAATATGCGCGGTTCGGTGATTGCCGCAGTGGTTCTGACGGCGCTGCCCGAGCTGCTCCGCGGCCTCAGCGACTTCCGTATGCTGATTTATGCGGTCGTCCTGATTCTTATGATGCTCTTTACCTCGGCACCCTCGTTCATTCAGTACCGGGAGCGGCTTTTCTCCGGTTTCCGGAAACCCGGCAAGCAGGCTTAAGGAGGCGATACCATGGCAATGTTAGAAGTAAAAAATATCGGCATCTCCTTCGGCGGCCTGAAGGCGGTCGACAATTTCTCGCTCACCCTGGAGGAAAATGAACTCTCGGGTCTGATCGGCCCGAACGGCGCAGGCAAGACGACCATCTTCAATCTCCTGACCGGCGTGTACCGCCCCGACAAGGGCAGCATCCGCCTCGACGGCAAGGAGTTGACGGGCAAGTCGATTATTGAAATCAACCAGGCGGGTATCGCGAGAACCTTCCAGAACATTCGTCTTTTCTCAAACCTCTCGGTGCTCGACAATGTGAAGGCGGGTCTTCACAACCACTACCCGTACTCGACCCTGGAGGGCATTCTTCGCCTGCCGCGCTTTCGCGCACAGGAGCGAGAGATGAACCGTCGCGCGACAGAGTTGCTGGAAGTATTTCATCTGGAACAGTTCGCGGACACGAGGGCCAAAAACCTGCCCTACGGTTCTCAGCGGAAACTGGAGATTGCGCGCGCACTGGCGACCGAGCCGAAGCTCTTATTGCTCGATGAGCCGGCGGCCGGCATGAATCCGAATGAGACGGCAGAGCTCATGGAGACCATTCAGCTGGTGCAGAAGCGCTTCCACATGACGATACTCCTGATTGAGCACGACATGAAGCTGGTCTCCGGCATTTGCGAGCGCCTCACGGTTCTGAACTTCGGCAAGGTGCTGAAACAAGGCGAAACACAGGAAGTGCTGCACGACCCGGAGGTCGTGAAAGCTTACCTCGGCGAGTGAGGAGGGCATATGGACGAATTGCTCAAAGTGACAGATTTACATGTCTATTACGGCATGATACACGCAATCCGCGGCATCTCGTTTGAGGTGAAGCGCGGCGAGATTGTGACTCTGATCGGCGCAAACGGCGCCGGCAAGACCACAACGCTCCACACGATTACCGGCCTCCTGCCGTCTTCGGGCGGCGAGGTTGTCTACAACGGACAGAACATCACCCATGTGCCGGGCTATCAGCTCGTGCGGCGAGGGCTCGCGCATGTGCCGGAGGGCAGAAGAGTCTTTTCCCAGCTCTCGGTCTTACAGAATCTGGAGCTCGGCGCGTATACGCGGCGCAGCAAAGAGGAGAAGGCGGAAAGCCTCAAAGAAATATACCGTCGTTTTCCGCGCCTTGCGGAGCGGAAAAACCAGCTCGCCGGAACACTCTCCGGCGGCGAGCAGCAGATGCTCGCGATGGGACGCGCGCTCATGAGTAAGCCCGAGATGCTGGTGCTGGACGAGCCCTCCATGGGACTCTCGCCGATTTATGTGAATGAGATTTTTGACATCATCAAATCCATTCACGAGAGCGGCACCACGGTCCTCCTAGTCGAGCAGAACGCAAAAAAGGCGCTCTCGATCGCAAATCGCGCCTATGTGCTCGAGACGGGCACCATCCGCCTTTCCGGGACTGCAGAGGAACTCTTAAACAATGCAGAGGTGAAGAGCGCTTACCTCAGCGAATAAATAACAGCGGGGAAACGGCAGTGACGAGCGTAAATCTATTTTCGGACGGCGCGGCGCGCGGTAATCCCGAGGGACCTGCGGGCTACGGCACCATCCTGCAGGTCATAGACGGCAGCGGGCAGAAACACGAGAAGGAGCTCTCGGCGGGATTCAAAAAGAGCACCAACAACCGCATGGAGCTCCTCGGCTGTATCGCGGGCTTCGAGGCATTGACGCGTCCCTGTGAGGTCACAGTGTATTCGGACTCGCGCTATCTGGTCGATGCGTTCAATCAGCACTGGATCGACAGCTGGCAGAAGAAAAACTGGACCCGGGGAAAGAATGAGCCTGTGAAGAACATAGACCTCTGGAAGCGTCTCCTTGCGGCAATGGCACCGCACAGGGTGACATTTTGCTGGGTCAAAGGACATGCGGGGCATCCGGAGAATGAGAGATGCGATGCCCTCGCGACCGACGCGGCGGATCACCGCGCTGTATTGGAGGACAAAGTCAATGAGACGGCATGAGAGATGGCGTCTCCTTTGCTTTGTCCTTTTTGCGGGGATTGCGTTTACGCTGTTCGTGGAGGCAATGCTCCGCGAAAAGCGGCACATTGCGGCGGCGCGGGCTGCCGAGACGAGCGTCACCGGAACGCTCGCGGAAACGGGCGGCACCGGGCGAAGTTACCGGGATTTCCGGGAGAAGTTTGAGGACACGGACAGAACCATAGCGATACTCCGGGAAAAGGCGAAGAAGGACAGCCGCGCTGACAGCGAGACACGCTTTGCGACGGCGGAGTTCCGCTACTGGGAGACGCAGCTCAATGCGCTCTGTCAGGTGCTCCCGGCTGTGCTGAGCGAGCAGGAGGCGGCGGCTTTTACGAAGGATCAGCAGGAGTGGCGCAGAAAGCGCGATGTCCCGGCGGAGGGCGGCGCTGTGCTCTCGGTGCGGGAACAGGCGGAAAACACGCGCGCCCGCGCCTATCAGCTCCTTGAGCAGTACAAGGACAGACTGCCGTAAGGACCGCACAAAGCGGATTTACAGAACGGCGGTTTACGGCTAAAATAAAAAGTTAGGAAATTCGAAAATTTAAACACAGAGGGGCAGTGCAATGATTGCAAAGAAATACGGAGTCAACGAACTCCGCAAGATGTATCTGGAGTTCTTTCAGAGCAAAGGACATTTGATCATGAAGAGCTTCAGTCTGGTGCCGCACAACGACAACAGCCTGTTGCTCATTAACTCCGGCATGGCGCCGTTAAAGCCGTACTTTACCGGCCAGGAGATTCCGCCGTGCCGCCGCGTGACGACCTGTCAGAAGTGTATCCGCACGGGCGACATTGACAATGTCGGCAAGACCGCGCGCCACGGTACTTTCTTCGAGATGCTCGGAAACTTCTCGTTCGGCGACTACTTTAAGCGCGAGGCGATTCACTGGAGCTGGGAGTTCCTGACGAAGACGGTGGGACTCGAGCCGGACCGCCTCTATCCTTCGGTCTATGAGGAGGATGACGAGGCCTTCGCAATCTGGCGGGATGAAATCGGCATCGCGCCGGAGCGCATCTACCGCTTCGGTAAGGCGGATAACTTCTGGGAGCACGGCTCCGGCCCCTGCGGTCCCTGCTCCGAGATTTACTATGACCGCGGCGAAGCCTACGGCACCGGTCCCGAGGATGTAATGGGCGGCGAGGGTGATCGCTTCATGGAAGTCTGGAACAATGTCTTCAGCCAGTTCAACAACGACGGCCACGGGCACTACACCGAGCTCAAGCAGAAGAACATCGATACCGGCATGGGCCTTGAACGCCTTGCGGTTGTCGTGCAGGATGTCGAGTCGATTTTCGAGGTCGATACGATACGCGCCCTGCTCGACGAGGCGGCAAAGCTCGCCGGGACGCAGTACAAAGAGGACGAGAAGAAGGATGTCTCGCTCCGCGTGATTACCGACCATGTGCGCTCCTGCACCTTTATGATTTCGGACGGCATCATGCCGAGCAATGAGGGCAGAGGGTATGTGCTCCGGAGACTTTTACGCCGCGCGGCGCGCCACGGCAGACTCCTCGGCATTGAGGGAGCCTTCCTCGGCAAACTCGCCGAGACTGTGATTGCCTCCTCAAAGGACGGCTATCCGGAGCTCGAAGAGAAGCGCGAGATGATTTTAAAGGTTCTGACCGAGGAAGAGGCGAAGTTTAACCGGACGATTGACCAGGGGCTTTCGATTCTCGCGGAACTCGAGGAGACGCTCTCCGCGGAGAAAAAGACCGAGCTCTCCGGCGTGGACGCCTTTAAGCTCTACGACACCTACGGTTTCCCGCTCGATCTGACGCGGGAGATCCTCGCCGAGCGCGGCTTTACGGTCGATGAGGCGGGTTTCCAGAAGGCGATGCAGGTGCAGCGGGAGACTGCGCGGAAGGCGAGAAAGACCACGAACTATATGGGCGAGGCGCAGACCGCTTACCAGCAGATCGATCCGACGCTCACGACCGAGTTCACCGGCTATGACAGGCTGACGGACGAGGGCAAGATTACGGCGATGGTCCGCATTCTCCCCGACGAGAGCGAGGAGGACGCAACTTCGCTTACCGAGGCACTCGCAGAGGGCGATGAGGGCACGATTGTGACCGATAAGACACCGTTCTATGCGACGATGGGCGGACAGCAGGGCGATGTCGGCGTGATTGAAGCCGGCAACAACCGCTTTGCGGTGCGCGACACGATTCACTTAAAGGGCGGCAAGGTCGGTCATACCGGCAAAGTGCTCTCCGGCATGTTCCGGATCGGCGAGACCGTGACGCTTGCGGTCGATGCGGCAAACCGCGAGAATACGGCGAAGAACCACTCCGGCACGCATCTCTTGCACGAGGCACTCCGCGAGGTGCTCGGCAATCATGTGAACCAGGCGGGCAGCTTTGTGAGTGCGGACAGACTGCGCTTTGATTTCACGCACTTTGCGGCGCTCACCCAGGAAGAGATGAAACAGGTCGAGACGCTTGTGAATCGCGAGATTCGGGCGGCACATCCGGTCGAGACCAAGGTCATGGGCATCGAAGAGGCAAAGAAGGAGGGCGCAAAGGCGCTCTTTGGCGAGAAGTACGGCGACGAGGTCCGCGTGGTGCGGATGGGCGACTTCTCGACCGAGCTCTGCGGCGGCACCCATGTGAAGAATACCGAGAATATCGGCGCGATGAAGATTATCTCCGAGACCGGCATTTCGGCGGGCGTGCGCCGCATCGAGGCACTGACCGGCGACGCGCTGACCGCCTACTATGAGGCAGCTGTGCAGGAGCTCGAAGAGCTCGCGGCGCAGTTGAAGACGAATCGCGCGGAACTGCCGCAGCGCGTTCAGCAGCTGCAGCAGGAGCTCCGCGAGAGCGAGAAGCAGAACGAGAAGCTTCGCGCCGAGCTCGCGCGGAATGCCGCGGCGAATGCGGGCGAAGAAGTGCGGGACGTGAAGGGCGTGAAGCTCCTCACGACCGCGCTCGCAAAGATTGAGATGAATGAGCTCCGGAACCTCGGCGACAGTTTGCTTCAGAAGACCGAGGGCGGCGTGGCTGTGCTCGCAAGTGCGGATGAGGCGCAGGTAAACCTCCTTGTCATGGTCGGCAAGGCGGCGGAAGAGAAGGGCGCCAATGCCGGCAAGCTCATCAAGGCGATTGCGCCGTTGATCGGCGGCGGTGGCGGCGGCAGACCGAACATTGCACAGGCGGGCGGCAAAAATCCTGCGGGCGTGCAGGCAGCACTCGCCAAGGCGGCGGAAGCACTCGCCGAGGAACTGCGGTAAAAAACGGTAAGACAGTCGGAAATACAAAAAGAGGCGCTGTGCGAGAGCACAGTGCCTTTTTGGCACTCGGAATTACTCAACACTATGCTCATAAAAAGTTCATTAAACCCAAGCTATATCTTAAATGAACAGCGATAAAATTAAAAAAATATTCATATACTGTTGAAAATCCTTACAGAGCTCGCTAAACTATTAAGAAGAAGTTGTGGTTGGCTCGTGTAACAAGGAGGAAAGCATATGAGAAAACGAAGGAACTGGTCAAAGCGTCTGCTGGCCGGAGTGCTCAGTGCGGCGATGGTCGCCCTGAACATTTCGACGGCGGCGCCCGCTTTCGCAGCCCCGTCTGCCGAAGAGTACCGGGAGGATGCCGAGCTCATCAATGACCTCGCGCTTCCGAAGGATGTACAGCGGCAGCTTCAGCAGAAGGGCAGCGCAAGCCCCTCCGATGCGGCGGCAAAGGAAAAGAAGGCAGAGGATCTGACTGCCGGTTCCGCGCGCTGGGGCACGCCTTCCAATGCGGCGAAGGTGCTGCACACGCAGCTGGACGGCGTCGAGATTGAAGTCAGCGCCCCGGCCGGTGTGCTTCCGGAGGGCGCGAGCCTGAAGGCGCGGAAACTCAGTGAAGAGGAAGAGAAGGAAGTGCTCGAAAAGATCAGCGAGCACGCCGAAGCGGTAGGAAAGTCCGCGACGACCCAGTTCCTCTGCGACCTCACAGTGCTGAATGCGGCAGGTGAGCCGATTCAGCCGGACAATGCAAAGGGCACCCTCGCAGTTTCGTTTCGGAACATCGCGATTGTCTCGGCGGCGAGCGCAGAGACAGGTACCGATACGGCGGAAATCGAGCAGAACGCAGTCTCCGTTCTCCATATCGACGAGACCAACGAGAAGGTCGACACGCTCCGCGAGGGCCTCAATGAGAATCTGCCGGTCATACAGGCTGCGGCAGAGCACTTCTCGCCGTTCGCGGTCGTGAACTACACGCCGACCTCCGCGACCCCGTTGCTGCTCTCGGTCGCATTTAAGCGTCTCGACTATGACGATGACAACCGCTTGGCGTACAAGTTAAAGGATGTGACGGTCACCGACACACCGGGAACCGGCATCACCTCGATGAACTTCCAGGTCGATGTGGGCAGCATTGAACTCCTCGGCACACCGACGGGTGTTCAGACCTTTACGGACATTCTCACCGCGCACAAGTTCTACCAGATTATTTTCCCGACGGCGCTGTCCGCGGCGGACGCGCAGACCTTTATCGAGAACAATATCAAGTTCCATCTGC
>NZ_DBHIHF010000013.1:0-71354 GCF_057248925.1 Stomatobaculum sp. | reverse complement strand
TCACAGAGATTTCAGGGTTGTTTGTACTGTCTGATCTTTGATTTTCAAGGTTCTTTCAGGTCGTAACGCCCCTTCGGGCGTAACTCCCTTACTTTATCACTTTGAGTTTCTCCTGTCAACACTTTTTAATAAAAGTTTTTCAGGGTGGCTCAAGCGGAGAAAGAGGGATTTGAACCCTCGCGCCGGTATTACCCGACCTACCCCCTTAGCAGGGGGGCCTCTTCGGCCTCTTGAGTATTTCTCCAGAAACAAATTGCTACGCTATTATAACGGATGTTTTCACCATCTGTCAACGGATAAAAGCTATTTTTTGAATCTTTTTCAAGCACTTTTTCCGAAGCGCAGCAATTTGTTTTTTCCTTCTATATCTTGTTGTTTCTTATTTGTTACTTTCTATATCTTCACTGTCTTCGTTGGGTTCCGCCTCGCCCTCATTCTCCTGTACAGCACTCATGTTCTCTTTGAATTTTGCGATCCCTGCGATGCGGATTTCTTCTTCTCCGTCTCTCTCGATATTCATCAGTTTGACACCGGACGCCAGACGGCCGTACTTGGAGATATCACTGACCGAGATACGAATAATGACACCCATATTGGTGATCAACAACATTTCCTGTTCTTCTCGCACCAGTTTCGCACCGACCAGTTGGCCCGTCTTTTCTGTCAGCTTATGGCAGAGATTTCCATAGCCGCCGCGGTTCTGCGCATGAAATTCCGAGAGTTCGGTCCTTTTTCCCATGCCGTAGGCACTGACTGTCAACAGTTCATCCCCCTCGGCAGTGAGCTGCATTGCGACCACCGCATCGCCCTCGCGCAGAGAAATTCCTTTGACACCGAACGAATTTCTGCCTGTGACACGAACCGTCTCCTCCGAAAAGAGTATGCTCTGACCGTTTTGCGTCACCAGAAGCACTTCTTCCGTTCCTCTGCTCGCCTTGACGCCGATCAGTTCATCCTCTTCCCGCAAGGCAATGGCAGCCAGCCCGTTGCTCCGCACTGTCTCGTACGCCCGAAGCTCCGTCTTTTTCACCATACCCTGCTTTGTCGCCATGAAGAGATACTTAGCCTCTGTCTTTTTTCTATAGGAAATCATGGCCGTGACCTTCTCTTCCGGTTGCAGTTGCAAAAGATTCACAATTGCGGTGCCGCGCGCTGTTCTGCTCGCATCCGAAATCTGATAGACCTTCATCCGGTAGAGTCTGCCCTTGTTGGTAAAGAAATCAATGGGGCGATGCGTGCTCGTCATCAGAAGATCCATGATGAAGTCGTCATCGATGGTCTGCATGCCCCGGATTCCCTTGCCGCCGCGTGCCTGATTCCGGAAATAATCCGGATTCATCCGCTTGATATAGCCTCGGTTTGTCATCGCAACGATAACAGTCTCATCCGGAATCAAATCCTCTGCTTCCATCTCGTCACTGATACCAAAACCGGTTCTTCTGTCATCCCCGTATTTTTCCGCGATGAGATCAATCTCCTCTTTGATGACCGCAAGCAACTTTTTCTCATCTGCCAGAATACTCTTATAGTAAGCAATCTTTTTTTCAAGCTCACGATATTCCGCTTCCAGCTTCTCGCGCTCCAAGCCGGTTAGCGCACGCAGGCGCATGTCGACAATGGCCTGCGCCTGCACCTCTGTCAGCCCAAACCGCTCCATCAGGTTTTGCTTTGCCAGTGCTACGCTCCGGCTCTCCCGAATGATGTGGATAACTTCGTCGATATGATCCAGGGCAATCAAAAGTCCCTGTAAAATATGCGCTCTCTCCTCCGCCTTATTTAAATCATACCGAGTTCTCCGCGTCACCACATCCTTCTGGTGCTCGAGGTAGTGTTCCAGCATCTGCAGAAGATTCAAAACTCTGGGCTCATTGTTAACCAGTGCGAGCATGATGACACCAAAGGTGTCCTCAAGCTGCGTATGTTTCAACAGACGATTCAGTACAATCTGCGGATTCACATCTTTTCTGAGTTCAATGACAATCCGCATTCCCTCTCGGTTTGACTCATCGCGAAGATCCGTAATGCCATCCACGCGCTTGTCACGCACCAAATCCGCAATTTTCTCAATGAGTCTCGCCTTGTTGACCAGGTAGGGAAGCTCCGAGACCACAATGCGATGCTTTCCGTTCTGCATCGGTTCGATATTAGTCACGGCACGAACACGAATTTTTCCTCTTCCGGTCCGGTATGCCTCCAGTACACCGCTCTTTCCGAGTATCGTAGCACCGGTCGGAAAATCCGGTCCCTTGACACGGGCCATCACTTCTTCCAGCGCGGTATCTCGGTCTGCGATTCTGTTGTCAATGATACAGTCGACGGCGCCGACAATCTCCCGCAGATTATGCGGCGGTATATTGGTCGCCATACCGACCGCAATACCCTGTGCACCGTTGACCAATAAATTCGGAAAACGGCTCGGCAACACCACAGGCTCCTGCTCCGTCTCATCAAAATTCGGAACAAAGTCTACTGTGTCCTTGTTGATGTCGGCAATCATCTCCATCGCAATATGGGAGAGTCTTGCCTCGGTATATCGCATAGCCGCCGCGCCGTCGCCATCAATGGATCCGAAATTTCCGTGTCCGTCGACCAGACAATTCCGCATGGCCCATTCCTGTGCCATATTGACAAGAGCGCCGTAAATTGATGAGTCACCGTGCGGGTGATATTTACCCATGGTGTCACCGACGATACGCGCACACTTTCTGTGGGCTTTGTCCGGTCCGTTGTTCAATTCGAACATGGAATACAGGATACGTCGTTGCACCGGCTTCAGGCCGTCTCTCACATCCGGCAACGCCCGCGCCGCAATGACAGACATTGCATAGTCGATGTACGACTTCTCCATTGTCTTTTTCAGATCAACCTCTTTGATCTGATCAAATACATTTGGTTCCATTCATGGCCCCCGTTTCGTCAAATATCAAGATTTTTCACATATTTTGCATTGTTCTCGATGAATTCCCGTCGCGGCTCCACCTGATCTCCCATCAAAGTCGTAAACGTGAGTTCCAGTTCCGAGCGGGCATCTTCATCCATGCTGACGCGGAGCAGAACGCGCCGCTCCGGATCCATCGTCGTCTCCCAGAGCTGTTCCGCATCCATTTCTCCGAGTCCCTTATAGCGCTGAATCTTATTGCTGTCGTCTCTGCCGACTTCCTGTAAAATCTGATTCAATTCCTCATCCGAGTATGCGTACCAGATTCGCTTGCCCTTTTCCAGCTTGTAGAGCGGCGGCTGCGCCAGGTAGACATAGCCCTCCTGAATGAGTTCCGGCATAAAGCGGTAAATGAAGGTCAGCATTAGGGTTGCAATATGTGCACCATCGACATCGGCATCGGTCATGATGATAATCTTGTGGTAACGCAGTTTTGCAAGGTCAAAGTCCTCGTGAATACCGGCACCGAAGGCGGTAATCATCGCCTTAATTTCTGCATTGCTGTAGACGCGGTCCATTCTCGCCTTTTCCACATTGAGGATTTTTCCGCGCAACGGCAAAATCGCTTGGGTCTTCCGGTCTCTAGCCGTCTTTGCGGAGCCACCTGCCGAATCTCCCTCGACGATAAAGATCTCGCACTCCTCCGGATTTTTACTGGAACAGTCTGCGAGCTTACCGGGCAGCGCCACGCCGTCCAGTGCGGATTTTCTGCGTGTCAGATCACGCGCCTTTCTGGCTGCCGCGCGCGCACGCTGGGCAAGAATTGCCTTGTCACAAATCTGCTTTGCCACGGCAGGATTCTGCTCCAGAAAATAGGTGAGCTGCTCACTGAGCACAGAGCTGACTGCACCCGTCACTTCGGAATTTCCAAGTTTTTGCTTGGTCTGTCCTTCAAACTGCGGATTCTCCACCTTGACAGAGACAATGGCCGTGAGCCCCTCCCGGAGATCCTCGCCGCTCAGATTTTCCTCATTGTCCTTTAAGAGCTTCCGGTTCCGCGCGTAATCGTTAAATGTCTTCGTGATGGCATTCTTAAATCCGGTCAGATGTGTGCCACCTTCCGGCGTATTGATGTTATTCACGAATGTGAATATATTTTCATTGAAGCCGTCGTTGTGCTGCATCGCGACTTCGACCATCACACCTTCCCGCTTGTCCTCGCAGTCGATAATCTGCTCATAGAGCACTTCCTTACCGCGATTTAAATATTGCACAAATTCACGGATGCCGCCCTCGAAGTGAAAGCAGTCTTTTTTTCCGTCATTACGCTCATCGCGGAGTGTGATTTTTAAGTTCTTGGTCAGGAAAGCTGTCTCCCGGAGACGCACACGCAAGGTCTCATAATCATATACCGTCGTCTCAAAAATCTCCGGATCCGATAAAAAATGAACTTCCGTGCCGTGTAACTCTGTACTTACTTCTTCGACCACATGAAGCGGAACCGTTGTCTTTCCGCGCGCAAACTCTTCTTCGTAGCACTTTCCGTTGCGATATACCTTTACTTTTAGCCAAGTAGAGAGCGCATTCACAACAGAAGCACCGACGCCATGCAGACCGCCGGAAACCTTATAACCTCCGCCGCCGAATTTTCCGCCCGCATGCAACACCGTAAAGACCACTTCAATCGCGGGCAGTCCCATTTTCTTTTGAATATCGACCGGAATGCCGCGTCCGTTGTCTTTGACCGTCACCGAATTGTCTCTGTGAACAGTCACTTCAATCTCACTGCAATAACCGGCCAGTGCTTCATCGACCGAATTATCCACAATTTCATATACGAGGTGATGCAATCCACGCGAAGAGGTCGATCCTATGTACATACCAGGTCTTTTCCGGACTGCCTCCAGACCTTCCAACACCTGAATTTGATCTGCATTGTATTCTTCGCTCATGCACTTTCCTCCTCTGATACCTCTGTCACCGTTCCTGTTC
Source organism: Stomatobaculum sp. (assembly GCF_057248925.1). NCBI lineage: Bacteria > Bacillati > Bacillota > Clostridia > Lachnospirales > Lachnospiraceae > Stomatobaculum > Stomatobaculum sp. The sequence continues at coordinate 66,484 of NZ_DBHIHF010000013.1, read as the reverse complement.
TCACCAGGAATTTCTTGTCAATTTGAAAGCCATCCTGCAACAAGTTATCCATTCCTGTACTCGTCAAAACGGTCTGCACATTCTGAATGCTCTTTAAGAGCTGTTTCTGTCTGGTTGTATCGAGCTCTGAGAGCACATCATCCAAAAGAAAAACCGGATTCTCACCGCATTCTCTCTGCATCAGCGAAAATTCCGATAGTTTCACGGCAAGGGCCGCACTTCGTTGCTGCCCCTGTGAGCCGAATTTTCGCAAATCCATCTCTTCTCCCTCACCCTGCTGTAAATAAAAAGCAATATCATCCCGATGCGGTCCGACGGAACTGGTCTTTTGTCGCAAATCAGACTCTCGATTCTTCTTTACCACCGCCGCAAAACAATCCTCTGAGACATTTGCCTCGTAAAAAAGGCGCAGCTGCTCCCGCTTTCCGGTCAATGCCGCGTACTTTTCCACGCAGATTTCGTTGAGCTGTTCCAAAAAAACCGTGCGACTCTGCATCAATGCAATTCCCGCCGATACCAGCTGTGCATCCCAGAGATCCAGTGTCTCAAGCAGGGAGGGACGGAAAGCCAATTCTTTTAACAGCTTATTTCGCTGCTGTAATACCCGGTTATACTGCAGAAGTTCTTTCACATAGCGCCGATTAAGTTGACATAACTCCATATCCAGGAAACGTCTGCGCTCTGCGGGACCGCTCTTAATCAGATTTAGATCCTCGGGTGAAAATACGACCATACGGGCAATTCCGTATAATTCGCTGGTTCGCCGAAGCGGAATACCATCCACCGCTATGCCTTTCGTTCCGTTCTTCCGGAGATGAATGTCAATCCGGTGGGGAATCTCCTTGCTCTGCAGCAACAGCTTGATGTGCGCCTCGGTCTCGCCGAAACGAATCAACTCCCTATCCTTGCCGGCGCGGTGTGATTTTCCGCCGGCACAGTAATAGAGCGCTTCGAGAAGATTGGTCTTTCCCTGTGCATTATCTCCGTAGAGCAGGTTACTGCCTGCGGAAAATTGAAATTTTCCGCAGCGATAATTCCTGAAATTTTCAAGCTCCAACGATTTGATAATCATGCCCGTCAAATGAGAAGCAATCTCCCGGATGTAACTTGCGCCCGCGCCGCTCTTCCACCTCACCGTTCACAGAGACCTTACCTCCCTGAATGGCATACTTTGCATCGGAACCGAGAGCACAGGCCCCCGACAATTTCAGCGCCTGATCCAGTTTAATATAAGCATCTTTAATTCTGACTTCGTTCACTTCAGTATCCTCTCGGCTTATGCGACAAAATTGACTGGCAAAATCAGATAGACAAAACTGTCGTGTTCATCCCGCAGAAAACAGGGTGATTTTGCATTGGTAAAATACAGTGTCACCGTTTCATCATCGATTGCGCGAAGCGCATCCATCAAAAACTTGGGATTAAATGCAATCAAAAGATCTTTTCCGGTTTTTTCACAGGGAAGCTCACCATCCATCGAACCGTAGGACGATTTGACTTTCAATGCGAGCCTCTGATCACCGATATCAAGGATAATCGGTTTGTGATCGCTCTCCTTAATCAGGATGGTCGAACGATCGATGTTGCTGAGCAGCTTAACCCGGTTAATTTCCAGTTTGGTCGCATAGTCCTTGGAGAGCATATGCTCAATCTTAAAGTACTCTCCCTCAATCAGTCTGGAGAGAACCATTGTTCCTTCAAATGAGAACAGTACATGATTTTTGGAGAAAAAGAGTTCTACTTCTTTTTCGTTGTCATCCTCCATGATTTTGCTGATTTCATTCATGGTTTTGCCCGGAATAATCGCGTGGAAGGTCTCATCTCCCTCGCGAAGTGTCACATTTCTGACAGCGACGCGGTGACCGTCCAAAGCCACAAATGTAGCAACGCGTCCTTTGATATTGACAAACTCACCGCCCATCATCTTATTGCTGTCATTCAATGCCGCCGCAAAGATTGTCTTTCGGATTACCTCCTTCAGCGTAAACTGAGTGAGGCACAATCTGTGTTCTTTCTCAATCTGCGGAAGATAGGCAAATTCTTCTCCGTCTCTGCCGGGAATGGTGAAAAGTACATCACTGCAAGAAATTCTTGTTGTGAAACTCTGATCTGTCTCGATGTTGATGAGCTCTTCTCCGCCTTCCAACTTGCGGATGATGTCGCTGACCAGTCTCGCGTCCAGCGCTACTTTTCCCTTTTCACTGATAATTCCCTCTACTTTAGTCGAAATGCCGAATTCCGAATCATTCGCAATGAGAGTCACGCCGTCCTCCGAAGCATCGAATAAGATGCAGCTCAGAATCGGGTTGGCTGTTCTGTTCGGAATGGCTCTGGAAACAATCCCCAGAGCGGTTGTGAGTTTTTCTTTGTTGAACGCGAGCTTCATAGAGCCGTCCTCTCTTTCATATTCATCCCGTAATCATCATAATAGGGGCTGTGAGTATGTGAGAATCCACCGGAAAGGCGCAAAACAGCGTGCTTTTCCACTTGGAAACTACCGTGGAAATCAAAGCGGATTCTCGCAGTGGCCTGTGAATTACTGTGCAGAAATCTTTTTTTTCAGAACGGTCACAGTGCCGGAGGTATCCGGGTTATCCTCAACCTCTGTGGATATCTTTTTGATGGCGTAGAGAACTGTCGTATGGTCTTTTCCGCCGAAATGTGCGCCGATCTGCTGGAGAGAGACTTCGGTCATTTCACGACACAAATACATTGCGACCTGTCTGGCAGTGGCAAGCTCTTTGGTTCGCTTGGTGCCGACCAAATCGAGTTCGGAGATTCCGTAGTGTTCTGCGACAACCTGAATGATGAATTGCGGTGTGATTTCCTGTTTTACATTGGGGTCAATGATATCGCGGAGCACATTTTGGGCGAGTTCCAGATTGACTTCCATGTGATTCAGCTTGCCGAAAGCAACGATTTTTGTCAGTGACCCCTCGAGTTCACGGATGTTGCTTCGCACATTGGAGGCGATGTATTGAATGACTTCGTTGTCGACATTGATGTGATCCAGTTCCTCACGTTTTCTGAGGATGGCCATACGCGTCTCGTAATCCGGCGGCTGGATGTCAACGGTGAGTCCCCATTCAAAACGAGAACGCAGTCGGTCTTCCAGTGTTGCGAGTTCCTTCGGCGGTTTATCCGAAGAGATGATAATCTGCTTCTTTGCGCCGTGCAGCGCATTGAAGGTATGGAAGAATTCCTCCTGGGTTCTGTCCTTTCCTATTATAAATTGTATGTCATCGATCAATAACACATCGATATAGCGGTACTTGTCGCGAAATTCTGTCGTTGAGAAATTGTTTTTGCTTCGAATGGCTTCAATCAGCTCATTGGTGAAAGATTCGCTAGTTACATACTGCACCTTGGCGCTTGGATTGTGCTGAAGTACAAAATGTGCGATGGATTGCATTAAATGCGTTTTTCCGAGTCCCACACCTCCGTAGATGAAAAGCGGATTATAACTCTCTCCCGGATTCTCGGCGACCGCGAGAGAGGCGGCATGAGCAAGATTATTGTTTTTGCCGACGACAAAGGTATCGAAGGTATAGCGGGGATCCAGCTTTGCATTGGACAAAATCTGCTGATTCACAGGTTTCATGTGATTGCCGGAAGACTGTTCTTCTTTGGCGCTGTAAAAGGCTAGGCGACAGGATAGTCCGGTTACCGCTTCGACAGCAGCTTCAATAATGCCGGCATAGCGTCCGGAAACAAAAGTCTGAAAGCCTGCATTGGGCAGATTATCGTTTTCTTCCGGGATTTCGACAAACAGCTGGATGTTGCCATCTGAATTCTGAAGCAGATGGTGTGGTTTTAGCGGAGAAATCCACATGCCGTAAGAAATCTCCGAAATTTCAAATTCGTTTCTGATATAGGCCAGTATGTCCGGCCATCGGTTTACGATTGCTTGGAACGCTGCGTTTTGCTCCATACTCAAAGACTCCTTTGCCGCGTTTGGGGATAAGTCGTACTCAGTATAGCAAAAAGACAGGATAATCTCAACGCAATCAAAATGAGGGCTGTGGATAAGTCTGTGAGCATCTCGTGAACTGCATGTGACGAAATGAGGAAAAAGAGCGGATCATAGGTTTACACAAATGGGAAAAACACAGCTGTGGATGAAAAACAGAAGAAATTTTCCGCATTTACACAGGGAATAAAGGCGCATGAGAGGCCGAGTATTTAAAATAATTCAAGCAGAAGAGAGAGTTATCAACGAGTTACTCACAAAATGTGAATAACATTATGTAAAGTTAAAAATTCAGCTGTGTCTATTGTATACAATTAGTTATCAACAAAAAGATGTGGAGAATCTGGATAAGTAAGAGGAATCAGTCACGGTTATCCACAGAATCACGGTACAAATTGTTGAAATGAGGATTCAATATTTTGTAAGCTACAGAAGCGCTTATTTTATGTGCGAATATGCGTAGAATGCGGGATGGAAAGTTCTTGACGAAAAAGGCACAGTTCCGTATAATAAGCAGGAATATTCCCACGTTTGCGTGATATCTCCGGAAACTGCTTCCGGTAGGAGCTGAGAGATCAGAGCCGGTTGGGAAAATGCTAGGAAGTGAGGAGGTGTTCTGACAATGAGAAAGGGTACAATGACATTCCAGCCGCATAATGCGCAGAAGTTCCGTGTACATGGATTCCGTGCTCGCATGGCGACCAAGGGTGGAAGAAAAGTTCTGGCTGCCAGAAGAGCAAAGGGCAGAGCGAGACTGACAGTTTAAAATTTGATCGGCATTCGCGTCGAAGAACAATGGGGTTGTCTGACGACGACCCCTTTCTTTTTCGCTTTGTCTGTGCACTTGAAATTACATGAATGCAAAGGATTAAGAGGAATGAGACGCTTTCCGTCGATCAAAGACAATTGCGAATTCCGACAGATTTATGAGAGCGGCAGAACCAGAGCTGACCGTAATCTGGTGCTCTATCTATGTTTCCGCTCTGCGGGGGACTCGCGCATTGGTATCAGTGCATCAAAAAAAATTGGAAACAGTGTTGTAAGACATCGCGTAACGAGAGTTTTGCGCGAGATATTTCGATTACACCGCCATGCATTCACATCGCCCTGTGATTTGATTTTCGTCGTGCGAAAAGACGGTGCCAAGCAGGATTACCGTACATTGGAAGCTTCTTTTCTGAAGCTTTGCAGGGCACAGGGGATTTTAGAGGAGGCAAGGTGCTGAAGAAAATTTTGCTCTGCTCGATTCGTTTTTATCGGAGGGCACTCTCTCCCTATAAATGGCGTTGTCATTGCAGATTTTATCCGACTTGTTCGCAATATGCGCTGGAAGCAATTGAAAAATATGGCGCATGGAAGGGTGGAAAGTTAGCACTCTTCCGTATTTTGCGTTGCAATCCTTTTTCAAAGGGCGGATATGATCCGGTTCCGTAAAACCGAAATAATAGGAGGCAAGCTTTGGAACTCATCTTTTTAACCAAGTCATCCGTGCCGATTATCGGACAGGTTGCTTTTGTCTTGGGCATGATTATGGACGCGCTGTTTCGTTTTACGAGTCAGTTCGGCATTACCAACATCGGCCTCAGCATTATTTTATTTACCATCATCACGAATCTGCTGATGTGGCCGCTCACCGTGTCTCAACAGAAGTCTTCCAAGCTGATGAGCGTCATGCAGCCGGAACTTCAGGCGGTACAAAAGAAGTATAAGGGAAAGACAGATCAGGCTTCGATGGCACGCATGCAGGCAGAGACGCGCGCGGTTTATCAGAAGTACGGGACGAGCATGAGTGGTAGCTGCCTCTTCCTGTTGATTCAGATGCCGATTCTGTTCGGTTTGTACCAGGTTATCTATAAAATTCCCGCTTATGTGCCGTCAGTCTATAAAGTCTTTGAGAGCGTCGCTTCGCCGTTGATGCAGCAGAGCAATTTTGTGAGCACACTGACGGAACTGGCACCGAAGGTAAAGCCGCCGATTACGGATGCTGCAACGGTGCAAAACATAATCGATCTCCTCTATAAGTTTACACCCGCACAGTGGAGCCGCCTCGAGCAGGCTTATCCGGCGCTGTCTTCTACGATTTCCGCGGCTTCGGCAGAAATTACAAAGATGAATTATTTCCTGGGAGTAAATCTGGCGACACCGCCGTTCCAGGGTATCGATCATCCGAATTTTGCCTGGATTATTCCGGTTCTCTCGGCTGCTGTCCAGTGGTATTCCGCAAAACTCATGACCGCAGGAACAAAGAGCAATAAAGCCAAGGTTGATGAGGACAATATGATGGCACAGCAGATGCAGAGCATGAATACGATGATGCCGATTATGTCACTCTTCTTCTGCTTTACGCTCCCCGCAGGTATCGGTATTTACTGGGTCGCCAGCGGACTTTGCCGTATGATTCAGCAGCTCATCATCAACGCACAGCTCGATAAGATGGACATCGACGAGATTGTGAGAAAGAATACGGAAAAGGCAAATGAAAAAGCAATCCGTGAGGGCAAGAATCCGGCACTGGTAAAGAGCAATTCGGATAAGCTTCTCCGCGAGGTAAAACGACAGGAAGAAGCAGAGAAAAACGAGGAGGAGCGCCAGCGTCAGCGCACAGAGAGGACAGTAAAGCAGGTCGAAGAATCGACGGCTTATTATCAGAAGAATGCGAAGCCCGGCTCACTTGCCTCTAAGGCAAATATGGTAGCAATGTACGATGAGCGGTTAGCTGAGAAGCGCAGAAATAAGAAGAATAAAGAAAGCGATATCTCGAGCGGAGAGAACAGCAATGAAAACTGAAGTCACTGTGACAGGGAAGACTTATGACGAAGCACTGACAAAGGCTCTCCTGGAGCTTGGGACAACGAGCGAGCGCTTGGAAGTATCCGTCCTGGAACAGGGAAATGCGGGTCTACTGGGATTTATCGGAAGTAAGCCCTGGAAGCTCCGTGCGGTTCTGAGGGCAGAGTCGGTTAGACAGGAAAGCCAAACCGACGAGTTTGTTATCGAAGACCCGGTTGCTGAAGAAACAGTCAAAGAAGAAGTGATTCCGGTGGCAGAAAGCGGTGCGGAAGCATCGGAGGAAGTCAGGGAAGTCGAAGAAACGGTAGTCACGACAGAAGAAGAAAAAGCTATGAAAGCACCGGAAGTGCCGAAGGAGAACAAAAAGGTCGGCGCCGAAACAGGAATGACGGCTGCGCTGGAGGCAGGAAAAAGCAGCGGAACAGCTTTTTTGCGGGAGCTTTTTGCAACGCTCAAGCTCGAAGCAGAGATAGAGAGCGATAGCCGCGCTGCAGAGAAGGCATTGTTTTTCCGAGTGCGCGGTGAAAATCTGGGCGCACTGATCGGAAAACGCGGGCAGACCCTCGATGCGCTGCAGTATCTGCTGGGACATGTCGTGAACAAGCAGCAGGATGCCTTCTTGCGTGTCAAACTTGATATTGGCTCATACCGGGAAAAGCAGGAAAACAAGTTGAGAGGCTTTGCCAGAAATGCTGCGCGCCGCGTAAAACAGAGCGGTAAATCGCTGGCCCTTGATCCTATGACGCCGAATGAGAGACGTATTATTCATGCCGCGTTGCAGCGCGATCGCTATGTGACTACACATTCCGAAGGAGAAGGTGAGAAGCGCCATGTCGTCATCACCCTCCGGAAAGATGTCGACAGGCAGAAAAAAGAAGAGTCAATCAAATAAGTGTGAGGAGCTGTCGGCAGAAAAGTTGCTGACAGCTTTTCATTTTCCGGATGGAGAGGAGAAAAGTTTGCGAGAAGAACGGGATACCATTGCAGCGATTGCGACCGCACTGGGGGAGGGAGGCATCGGGATTGTGAGAATCAGCGGTACGGAAGCACTCCGGATTGCCGATTGTATCTTAGATCGTCCTGTTTCGGGGGCGGCAGGGTATACAGTGCATTACCGACATGTAAAGGAGCAGTCGCTCATCCTGGATGAAGTATTGGTGACAGTCTTTCGCGCGCCGCACAGTTTCACGGCGGAGGACAGCGTAGAAATCAATTGTCACGGCGGTCTTTATCTGTTGCAGGCTGTTTTAAGTGCTGTGCTTTCGGCCGGTGCCAGAATGGCAGAACCGGGAGAATTTTCAAAACGGGCATTCCTGAACGGACGCATGGATCTGAGTCAGGCGGAGGCCGTCATGGATCTGATTCAGGCAAAGAATTCCCATGCGCTGCGGGCTGCGGTCAATCAGCTGGACGGTAGATTGTCGGAAAAAATCCATGTGCTCCGGACGGGTATTTTGGATGAGCTTGCTTGGATTGAAGCTGCGCTGGATGATCCCGAAAATTATGATTTAACGGGGTATCCGCACAAGCTTGAAGAGCGAATTCATGGCTTTATACAGTCACTCGAAGAGTTGCTCCGGATGGCAGATAACGGAAAACTCTGGAGAGCAGGAATTCCGACCGTCATTTTGGGCCTGCCCAATGCCGGGAAATCCTCGCTGATGAATTTGCTGACACAGGAGGAGTCTGCAATTGTGACCGAGATCGCCGGCACAACGAGGGATATCCTGACAGAACAGGTCAGACTCGGAGAACTTACACTCGTGTTATCGGACACCGCGGGAATTCGGGAGAGTGAAGACAGAATCGAACAGATAGGCGTGGCGCGTGCAAAACAGGCAGCTGCAGCCGCAGCTCTAATTCTTCTTGTACTGGATGCATCCAAGCCGCTCTGTGAGGAGGAACGAGCGCTTCTCTCCTATGCCACAGCGCAGCACACCATTGTTTTGCTGAATAAAGCTGATGTATCACAACAGATTTCAAAAGAAGAAATACAGAACTGCAGTGCCGCAACCGTCCTCTCATTCTCGGCGCGGCGCGGAGACGGTCTGGAGGAATTGGAGCGGGCAGTGACTGCACTTTTCTTCGGCGGTGAGTTTGACAATCAGAGTGAGGAACTCGCGATTAATGCGCGTCACAAGGAGGCCCTGACGGAGGCAAAGGAAAGCCTGCGCAATGTGGAAGCTTCGATTGCGGCAGGGATGCCGGAGGATTTCTTTTCGATTGATCTGGCGGCGGCATATCGCGCACTGGGTACTGTGACCGGAGACAGTGTGGAAGACGACGTGGTCAATCGCATTTTTGAAAAGTTTTGCACAGGAAAGTAAACGGAATGATAGAAGAAAGATATGACGTGATTGTGGTCGGTGCGGGACATGCCGGCTGTGAGGCAGCGCTCGCTGCGGCGCGACTGGGGCTCACAACGATTATATTTACCGTGAGTGTGGACTCGATTGCATTGATGCCCTGTAATCCGAATATAGGTGGAACGTCCAAGGGACATCTGGTGCGGGAACTGGATGCGCTCGGCGGAGAGATGGGACATGTAATCGATAAAACGTTTATTCAGTCTCGTATGCTGAATGAATCTAAGGGGCCTGCTGTCCACTCGCTGCGCGCGCAGGCGGATAAGCAGGCGTATATCGGGGAGATGCGACGGGTATTGGAACAAAATCCACGCATTACCATTCGCCAGGCTGAGATATCCACAATTTTAACAGAGAATGCTGTGGATAACCTGGGGAAAAAGCGTTGCATCGGTGTAAAAACGGTCTCCGGCAGTTGCTATTACGGTGGGGCTGTGGTATTGGCGACAGGAGTTTATCTCAATGCACGCTGTGTGTTCGGCGAAGTGAGCGAGGCAACCGGCCCCAACGGACTGAAGGCAGCCACCCATCTCACGGGCTCTCTCCTGTCGCTTGGCATTGAAATGAGGCGGTTTAAGACCGGAACACCTGCACGGGTGGACGGTAAAACCGTGGACTACTCCAAAATGGAGGAACAGAAAGGGGATGTTCCGGTTGTCCCCTTCTCCTTTGATACGGATCCGGAAGTGGTACAGCGTGAGCAGGTGAGTTGCTGGCTCACACACACAGGTGCGGAGGTCAAGCGTCTGATTCAGGAAAATATCTCGCGCTCTCCGCTCTACAACGGTAATATCCACGGAACGGGGCCGCGCTACTGCCCCTCGATTGAGGATAAGGTCATGAAGTTCCCGGACAAAGAGGGGCATCAGATCTTTGTGGAACCTGAGGGACTTTATACCGATGAGATGTACCTTGGCGGCATGTCCTCTTCTCTCCCGGAGGATGTACAGTATGCGGTCATTCATGCGACGCCGGGGCTTGAGCATGCAGTCATTGTCCGCAATGCGTACGCGATTGAGTATGACTGTATTGATGCCAGACAGTTGACGGCAGCGCTGGAGTTCAAGAAAATTCCGGGGTTATTTGCGGCAGGACAGCTGAACGGAAGTTCGGGATATGAAGAGGCAGCTGCACAGGGATTGATGGCAGGCATCAATGCGGCACAGAAGGTACTTGGGAAAGAGCCGTTTCTTTTAACACGAGCAGAAGCATACATTGGGGTTTTGATTGATGACCTGGTGACCAAGGAGAGTCACGAGCCCTATCGAATGATGACTTCTCGCGCGGAATACAGATTGCTTTTGCGCCAGGACAATGCGGATTTGAGATTATCGGAGCGGGGATATGCGCTGGGCTTGGTCAGTGAGGAAAAAATTTCCAGATTGCGGGCAAAGCGCGCTGCAATCGCATCGGAAAAAAAACGTCTGACAAAGACTCATATCGGTGCAAGTTCCCAAAATGCCGAGATTTTGACAGCATTGCAGTCGACACCGTTGAAGACAGGAATTTCTCTTGCAGAGCTTATCAAGCGCCCGGAACTCAATTATGATTTGATTGCGCCGCTTGATCCGGAGCGAGAAACCTTGCCACGGGATGTGACGGAACAGGTGAATATCGAGCTCAAATATGAGGGCTATATTCGTCGCCAGGAACAGCAGGTAAAGCAGTTCAAGCGCCTGGAACATAAACTGTTGCCCGAAGATCTGAATTACGAGGCGGTCGGAAGTCTTCGCCTCGAAGCTGTTCAGAAACTGAACACATTGAAGCCGCGATCCATCGGCCAGGCTTCACGAATCTCAGGGGTATCTCCGGCGGATATTTCGGTCTTGCTGGTATGGTTGGAGGTACATCAGTCCCGGAAGGAGGGCGGCAAATGACACAGGAAGAAAGAGTATGGTTTGTCCGTAATATGCGGACAGCTCTGGAAGGATTTTCCGGCACAGAAAAGTTGTCTTTTTCGGACGGACAGATGGAACAGTTCGCAATCTTCTATGAAGATATGCTGGAAAAGAACAAGGTCATGAATCTGACCGGAATTACAGAGCCGCGGGAAGTGATTGTGAAACATTATCTGGATAGCCTTGCACCTGCCAGCCTTCTCGCGGACTTCCCCGCAGAACACGCGAAGCTGCTGGATCTGGGGAGCGGAGCGGGCTTTCCTGGCATTCCGCTCGCAATTGCGTTTCCGGCCTTACAGCTAACACTAATGGACAGTTTAAATAAAAGAGTCGTTTACTTGACAGATGAAATCGAAAAACTCGGGCTGAGTCAGCATACCGTAGCAATTCATGCGCGAGCTGAAGATTTGGCTCGTCAGGCGAAGCAACGTGAAACATACGAGTATTGTACTTCCAGAGCCGTGGCACGCCTCTCTGTTCTTTCCGAGTTTTGTCTTCCGTTTGTAAAAATAGGTGGTCGGATGATTGCCTATAAGGCAGGTGATATTGCAGAGGAATTGTCGGATGCGAAGTACGCTATCCGGAAGCTTGGCGGTGAGCCGGAGCAGGTCATTTCATTTTCTTTGCCGGAGGATGCCGGAGACCGCAGTCTGGTAGTAATTCGCAAATGCCGTGAAACGCCTGCTATGTATCCGAGAAAGGCAGGCATGCCATCCAAAGAGCCGCTGTCCAATTCGTCACGGAAATCCTGAGTGTGTAAAAGAACTGAGTCTCCGATGTGAGACTCAGCTCTTTTTGAATAAGGATATGTCACAACAGAGCAAATCAAGTTCTCGGAATATGTTTCACGTGAAACATACTTCTTGTATAAGCTTTTTCCGGTAACAGCAATAAAAGCGAATGAAAATGCCGGTAATCAGTTAAATTTATCTTTCGAGGAATGTTGCGAATAATTTGATATCTTAGCTGCTTGTACCGAAGTTCATCTTCTACCGCAAAGGATCGGTTTGCTGTTGACTCCTTGTTATCATTCATGGAAGCATACCTCCTTAATCGAAACGAGTCGGCATAAGTTTCGGGAACATCTTCGCCTTACTTCTGTGTATCGGATCATTCGGAGCAATGCTTGCTGTCTTGGCAAAGCGGCTCACGATGTCTTGGCAAGCGGCTCACGAGAATCAGTGCAACACTTTCGTGTCTGAGAACATGTCGGGCGACAATCCGAAATTTGTGCAAGCCGAAACGGCGGCATATATGTTTCATGTGAAACAATGATTAGAATTCGATAGAATTAGACAGTTGCAGGTCATTCTGGCACCAATTTTGCAGGATTTTTGCTGAGGTCCGAGAATATCAAAGAGGATCAAATATTTCACATGAAAGCAATCATAGGCAATACTGTTTGGTTTTAGGTGCTTGCAAATTAGCGAAGCCAATTTATGCAGGAAGAATGATGCAGGGAGTCGGATCATATCATGGAGAAGCGATCACCGTGCATTTTCCCGAATTAAGAAGTTTCAGCATCTCTGCGGGAATACTTGTCGTGATATTTCCGTTGAAAGAAATCAGATGTTTCACATGAAATTTCTTCGTAGCATTTAGCTGTGTTCAGGTTTCCGCAGAATGATTACGGTTGTTCGGAACTTTCGCGTGAAAAATTTGTGAAAGGAATCAACTGTGTTCTATGTGAAAGCGCTTGCCGAAAATTTAACTTGGCTTAGATACTTACAAATAAGTTAAACGATTGATGCCGAGCGCTAAGCGAATATAGGTCAGCGTATAGTCGTATACGGCTCCAAGGAATTTCTGCACCTAGTTTCATAGTTCACGTGGAAGGGTTCATCCGAACGGAAGCAGATGTTTCATATACAATCTCGCACTTCAGCAGTCTTTACCTAGTCATACGAAGGTTCTGTGGCGGCTCGGCAAATTTTTCACAATATGAATCCGTCAGAGAAAGCAGATGTTTTAAGTAAAATAGCTTGTCACTACAGGGATTTTCACTGTAGTATGCGATTCCCGAAATGGTCCGCACATTTTCCGGATATGGCTCTGTCGAATAAGCGATACGTTTCACGTGAAACATATCGCCACGAATATCGGATTAGGAAGTTTAAGCTTTATCAGGAGTGCCGGGATAGCTGCGATTGCTTGCACACTTGTATTGATATTTTCCGGTCAAACTGAGATAGATGTTTCACATGAAACATGTTGCCGACAATATCGATGGTCTCGAGATATTTGTAAATGAGTTGGGTCGGTTTGTGCAGAGATCCGTACTGCAGTGTGAAGACATTTGATTCAGTCATATTCGAGATGCAAGAAATCCGTGCGAGTATCTGTACATTCATAGCAACGGAGCCTGTTAAATAGAAATAGGTGTTTCACGTGGAACAGATTGATGTCAATTTCAGTCGGACTCAGATGAGGTCACGAATGAGCTAAGTGATTGATGCAGAGAGTCAGACTATGGCGTAGTCTATGCAGTCAATCATATCCGCAGTGCTACGGAATCACCGGCTGTGATTGTCCGTAAGTGTGCTGAGATATGACGCTGTCAAATAGAATCAGGTGTTCCATCTGAAGCAAATTGCCACGAATAGCGATTGTCTCAGGATAGTTAATTGTAAACGAGTTGAGTCGCTTTGTGCCGAGCTGCTACAGTAAAATCATTGAATTCGGCCATATCGAAGTATCAGGGAATACCTGTGATTGTCCGTGTATTTGCTGAGACGTGATGCTGTCAAATAGAAATAGAATCAGATGTTCCACAGGGAACCTCTTGCCGCCAAAACGGATCGAACTCAGAGGAGAATAAATGAACTAGCTTGTTGGTATAAAGAGTTAGGCTAAAGAGTCGGACTACAGTGTGATCAGTAGAGGCATTCATGTTCGAAATGTCACGGAAGCTGTGCGAGTACCTGTCCTTTTGTAGCAACTGGCACTGTTAGATGAAATTAGATGTTTCACGTGAAACATCTCGAGACGAATGTAATTCGTCTCATTAGGATTCGAAATTGGCTGAGTTAAGTTATGGAGAGAACTGTGCTGCGTGGAAAACAGTATAGGTACTCATGTTCGAAGTGTCACGGAACCCTTACGAATACCTGTAATACATAGCGACCGGGACTGTTAAATAGAAACAGATGTTTCACGTGAAACATATTGCGGCGAATGTCAGTCGTCTCATTAGGATTCGAAATGGGCTGAGTTGAGTTATGGAGAGAACTGTGCTCTGCAAAACAGTATATGTACTCATGTTCGAAGTGTCACGGAACCCTTACGAATACCTGTAATACATAGCGACCGGGACTATAAATAGAAATAGATGTTTCACGTGAAACATATTGCGGCGAACGTCAATCGTCTCATTAGGATTCGAAATGGACTGAGTAGAGTTATGGAGAGAACTGTGCTACGGGGAAAACAGTATAGGTACTCATGTTCGAAGTGCCACAGAACCCTTACGAATATCTGTACATACATAGCGACCGGGACTGTTAAATAGAAACAGATGTTTCACGTGGAACATATTGCAGCTAATTTCTATCGAACTCATATGGTTGTGAATTAGCTAAGACCTGCGATTGCACGTACATTTGCGGGATACAATTCTGACAAGTTAAACAAAGGTTTCACGTGAAACATATAGTCGCTAATATGAATCGGATCCGGATGCTTGTAAGTGAATCGATTCGTTAAGGAGCCAAAGGCGGTAAAGTTGATTCATTTGTAGCTGCAATATCGAAACTGATTTCGGATGCCATATCAAAAATTAGAAGTCATAATCAGATATTCAATGTACGGATCAGGTCCGGAAGGCAAATCTGAGATCAAATCATAATTCTAAGCATAGATGGTCGGCAATCAGATATTTTAGTATTATGTGAATGATGCACAGCTGTCATCTCGAATGATTTCGGATTACTTGTGACCTGAGTGCGTCTGCAGAGCTGACTTGAAACCGAACCTTGCCAGAACATGTTTTGCGGATTGTCATAATATCTGTTCAGTTACAACCAGGAACAGAAATGGATAGAATTTTAGGGCTACTCTTTGGAGTTAAGTTGTGCCGGTATTGGCTGCTTCGTTGGCCGATTACAGGAAACATTGAGGATGTGCCTTGAGAAAGAAGGATATTTCCAGTAGAGAGTTAACGTTCTTTGTACATCAACTTGCTCGTTGTTATTTCAATGTTTCACGTGGAACAAATTATAGCTTTTCCGAAAGGCAATATATCTTACTCAAATAAGTGCAGTATAAACAGATGCCTAGCGATAGTACTTTTAAAAATTGATTTCGCAAAAATCTTCGGAGAAATTCATCCTCCTCTCAGCCATTCATAACCCTGAGAAGCTACTTTCTTCTGACATTTCATGTCAAACAAAGGGATGGGTTTCCGGAGATCGGGAAGTAAATGTTTTTGCTCAACCAAGAGCGCCGGGAGCTGATTTAGAGGAGTTTTTACATTACTTCGTAGCCGATACTGCAGCTTTGGTCGTTTACTTCAGAGGTCCACGATATTGATACTGCTATGTTAAATCCTATGACGATTGCTTTGATGTTTCACATGAAACGGATGACTGCTAAGAAAAGGAGAGGGTAATCTTCTGCCTCTATAAGAATCATTTGAAACGATTCTTATAGGGGCTCGCCGAAATGAATTCCAAAAGCAGTGAAACAGAATAAGCCGATAATCGCAGTGATCAGGATTCTGAAAAATTGCTTTTTGCCGGTGCTTACTTTGATGTTCCATGTGAAACGAAATGAGGGAGTTCCGGGAAACAGGGTGTAAATGATTTTGCTCAAATAAGAATGTTCTGAGCATACTCATAGCGATTTTCGGAAGTATTTATTCCGAAAGAAATATTTCTCACAGAATCGGAGAAAACAAGAAAATGAAGCTGTTAAAACAGAGCCTAGGTGTCACGATTAGAATACAAGAATACGGGAATGGACGGCGATGAAAGGGAAAATGCTTTCGATGAAAAGATCGGTGGTATAACAGTGTATAGAGCTCTTGAGAGGAAGAGTTGTACAGACATATGATATACGGCTATGCAGACAAGAATTATCGCCTGTTCGATTTTGATATAACGAAAGAGAAGGCCTGAGAAATCCGGGAATAGTTTCTTGTTTCATGTAAAATGCAAGGGAAAAGGCTGTTTCTCCGCAGATAATATTTCGAAGGAATAAAAATTATGTTATGATATAAAAAAGCGGAAATGAACGAATAGAGAGGCGCACGGTGGGGGCATGAAAAAGATCATTGCATTGGCAAATCAGAAGGGCGGAGTTGGAAAAACAACAACTGTCGTTAATTTGGCGGCGGCTTTTGCGGAAGCCGGAATGCGCGTATTGGCGGTCGATTTCGATCCGCAGGGGAATTTGTCAAGCGGACTGGGTATTGAGAAGAAAAAGGAAGAAAATACGATTTATGAGCTTCTGATGGAGCAATGCACTTTTGAAGAGGCTGTACATAAAACATATTCGGAAAACCTGGATGTACTCACCTCGAATGTCAATCTTTCGGGCCTGGAACTGGAGTTGCTCGACAAGCGGAACCGGGAGTATGTCTTAAAACATTATCTCGAGCCTGTGGTGGAGCAATATGATTACATTTTTATCGACTGCCCGCCGTCCTTGAGTCTATTGACGGTCAATGCGATGACAGCCGCAACCGATGTTATCATCCCCATTCAGTGCGAGTACTATGCGATGGAAGGTTTAAATCAGATGCTCCGCAGTATTAAACTCTTACAGATGAAGTTGAATCCTGCGCTTCGCATCAACGGAATCGTTTTTACGATGTATGATGCCAGAAATAATTTGTCACAGCAGGTTGTTGACAGTGTGAAAGATGTGCTGAAAGAGTATATCTATGACACGGTGATTGCGCGAAATGTACGGGTGGCGGAAGCACCCAGTTACGGTATGCCGGTGACAGAATATGACCCGCGCTCCAAGGGAGCGGAAAATTATCGGAAGTTGGCGGCAGAAATTTTGACGAGAGAGGCAGATTAAGTTATGTGTGCTGTGAGTAAGAAGCGAAGATTGGGGAAGGGACTCAGCGATCTGATGGGAGGAATGGAGCATCTCGAGGACAGATCGGAGGAGAGTGCGGTTCAGGAAGAGAATCATACTGCGGGCGAGAGCGAAGCTGCGAAAGATAAGGAGATGCTGCTGCGGATTGAAGAAGTACACGGAAATCCGGATCAGCCGCGCAAGCACTTTGAGCCGGAGGCACTGCAGGAATTGACGGACTCGGTCCGCCACTTTGGTATCTTGCAGCCGCTGCTGGTACAGAGAGATGAAAAGCTGGGGGGCTATCGGATTATTGCCGGCGAGCGAAGATATCGGGCCGCGCAGGCAGCCGGACTCAAGGAAATTCCTGTGCTGGTCAGAGATTACAGTTCGCAGCAGGTGGCGGAAATTTCCATCATCGAAAATGTGCAGCGCGCGGATTTGAATCCGATTGAAGAGGCAATGGCATATCAGATGCTGATTCGGGACTATGGTCTGACACAGGAAGAGGTGGCGGACAAGGTCAGTAAGAGTCGCACGACCATTACGAATGCGCTCCGTCTGTTGAAACTTGCAGAAGGGGCCAGAGAACTGCTGATGGAGGGAAAAATTTCCTCCGGGCATGCAAGAGCACTGCTCGCTGTCGAAGATGAGGATGACCAGGATGCGCTTGCGGAGAGAATCGTCAAAGAGATGCTCAGTGTCCGCGAGGTGGAAAAGCTTGTCAAACAGGCGAAAAAGAAACGCAAAGAACGGAAAGAAGTTGTGGTGGAGACAGCGGATTTGAGTCTGTACTATCAGAACTATGAGGACAAGATGCGAAGCATACTTGGTACGAAGGTTCACATCAACCGCCGTGATAACAATAAGGGGCGGGTAGAGATTGACTACTATTCGACAGCTGAGTTGGAGCGCATCATGGATCTCTTGCGCTCCGTAGAAAATAAGTGAGGGGGCGTGAGTCATGCATACCACAATTCTATTGGGGGCACTGATTGCTTTTGACGCAATCATGCTGATTCTTGTGTTGTTTTTACTGAGCAAGTATACGAAGGTCAAGCGATCGTATGACTTCTTTATGCGCGGGAAAGATGCGGAGAGCATGGAAGATATGATTTTTGACTTGGAAGAATCTCTGCGGCAGTTGCGGGCGGAAGATCAGGTAAACAAGGAGGCAATCCGTGTCCTGAATAAAAACCAGAGAGCATCCTATCAGAAGGTCGGCATTGTGCGCTACAATGCGTTCAAGGATATGGGGGGTAAGATGAGCTTTGCGCTTGCCCTTTTGGATTATACAAACTCGGGTTTTATTCTGAATACGGTACATTCGCGGGAAGGCTGTTATCTTTACATCAAGACTGTAGACTGCGGCCAGACGGAAGTGTTGCTCGGTGCGGAAGAAAAAGATGCTTTAGAGCGCGCGCTTGGTTATACGGAAGCGTAACTTAAGAGAATTGAAAGAAATTTTTGCTACTTTCTGTGCAGAAAAATAGCAGAACTATGGTACTATCATACATAGTTCTGCTGCGAATGTCGAACAGCGTGATTGAAAAATTCCGCTGTTTTTTTTGTAAAAAAAATGAACCTTTTACTGCTTTTTACCGTCCTTATATAAGTGGAGAGAAGTTGCATCGAAAAAGACAGCGTACTTGTGGAGGGAACATGATATGGAAACGGCAAAGAAGTATATGCGCAGAGGGATTCCTTATCTTGCGGTAATCTTCATGGTCTTGTGGCAATGGCCGATATGGCAGCACACGGCATGGGCGGCCGGTGGCGTACACGGTTTTTCGGTCGAGAGCATTCAACAGGCCGGCGTGCGGGACACAGCTTTTGCGGAGGCTATATTCGATAGTATCTCTGCCCACATCGCCGATGGCAGTTATTCGATATCGCCGGGTGACAGCACGGAGAAGATCCTGCTGGAGTACGGTGCACGCACAGCGCAGGCAGAAATTGACGCACAGGGCAGAGAAATCAGAGATATCAGCGGAATATGGCTGCTACGGCATGCGACGCGAATCGACCTCTCGGACAATCAGATTCAGGACTTGAGCCCGCTGAAACGGGATATGAGCATAGAGGAGCAAGCGAATTATTTTGCGGCGACGGAAATTGTGCTGACAGGGAACCCCATCTGTCGGGTGCCGGAACAGTTGATCGGATTTACCGCAGGCTGTTATCGCCTGGATGAAAAGATCACCATACCTGTTTCGCTTTCTTACCGGAATGATGAGGCAGAGAGACGGTTGCTGCTGCACTATTTTGAGGAACCCGGTGGTCGGCCGACCGAGAAGGCAGTTGCTTTCCGGAATCGCGAAGAAGCAGAGAGTTTACACAGTATAGAACAGGCGTATCCCGTATCGTTTTCCATGACAGCGCGATACCTGCAGCGTGAAGGTACGGAAGCACAGTTACAGCTACAGTGGTCCATGCCGCTGGATGTCAGGTTTATGCGAGAATTTGAGGACGGGATATACGAGAAAACGCTGGGGAGCATAGAACTGACAGCTACGACAGAAGAAGGAGAGCCGCTTCCGGGTATTTGCTACCGCATATGGCAAGTGGACAGCGGCAGAGAGATCCGCAACGCAGACGGCGGTGCGGACTATATAACGGATGTGACGGGTAGGATTTACATTGCGAATTTGGAAGCCGGTACGTATCGGATAGAGCAGCGGAATCGGAAGCCGGGATACGAAGCGCGCCGGAGAAGTTTCCAAGTTGTCATACGGGATGCCCGTCAAGGCGCCGAGATTCCGGAAAAAGAGGCGCAGTGTTCAGGCCTTCCGAAAAGGTACGTGCTGACAGGAGATATGAAAAATATCCGTTTTCTCAATCGCGGCGAAATGCAAGGAATCGAGACGGAAGAGGATACAGCTGTTTTGCAGCAGGCAGAGGCACTGAATTGTGATGGGTTTTTATCCGACCGGGGATATGTGGAGCTTCTGAAAGGAGAGTTGCCGTACAAAGAGGGATATGGGCTCCTTCCGGGAAGCAGAGTTTCAATCTATGAGGATGAGACACTGCTCGGAAGTTATTCGTACCCGACAGAAGCGAAGCAAGTGCTCAATCGAAGAATACAGGAGCAGGGCTTGCGAAGAGACAGTCGACGTATTCGCGTGGAGGAGGCCTTATTCTATGACGGGGGCTGTCAGAAAGTGAACGCAACCTTTTCGAGATCCGAGGACTCGGAAATTCACCGCATCGTAGTCAAAAAGAGCTGGCGAGGTGCAGCCACGCCGTCAGAGGCATATTTTCGCCCGGTGCTTCGCAGAAACGGGGAAGTGGTCGCTGTGCTCGGAACTGTTAAGGCGGTCAATGCGGAAAATGGCTGGGAGGTCAGCTGGAACTTATTACAGGCTACACCCGCCGACGCGAGACGCGGGCTCATACGGCGCGCAAGTATGACAGATGCAGAGCGGGAAGAGGAATTTCGCGAAGATGCGGAACTGTTGAATGACAGCGGCGATACAGGTGGACAAATCAGTGTGGAAGAAGTGGACATTCCGGCAGGTTGGACGCCGGAGTATCAGGCGTTCCGGCGTATCGGTGACAGCGCATATTTTGATGTGACGAATCGGAAGGAGATGTCAGTCGGGATTGACAGATTCTTCTCGCGGGGACAGGATGCCACGAATGCAAAGAAGCGAGAGGGACAGCCGGAACGGTTACGACGGACCGAACGCGCGACGGAAGAAGTGAAAGAGCAAGCGGAACCGACAAAACAGCAGGAAGTGAAGCGGGAAGAAGTAAAACCGCAGGAAGCAAGGCAGGAAGTACAAAAAGCGGATGCGCATCCCGGCAGAGCAGACGAAGCGCACAGGCAGATACAGGCCGAAAAAAGAGAGACGGCAACGCTAATGTATCTTCCCTGGGCAGAAATCAGAAGTTGTAAGGTCAAAAAAACACAGGGACATGTGCCGGGACGGCAACTTGTTCTGGCCGGCACGGGAGAGCGAACACAGCGCACGGTACTGCGTCGACTTCCGCACACAGGAGAAATAGCTGAAAAACAAGGGGTATGGTTTCATCTGGCAATTCTTTGGTCACTGGCAATGTTATTGCGTGCGCTGCATATGGTTGCAAGGCAGCACTGAGGAGACAGGATGAAGGACAAGATGGAGAAGGCAAGTCGCGAGCGCAAACAACGTGTAACGGAGCTGATTGCAGCGTATCAAAAAGGGGATAAAAGGGCATTTGACGGGATTTACTCGCTCTGCTACGGACCGATATACTATATCATTTATAAGATGATTCGGGACAGACATGAAGCTGAGGATGTCACCCAGGAAGTGTTTTTGCAGATTTTTCATCAGCTCCGCGAACTGACGGATCCGGAGAGCTTTCAGTGCTGGTCCAATCGAATTGCATATCACAAGACTTTGGATTATATGGTCTCAACCCGCTATGCGGGAGTAAAAAATACGGTTTCTCTGGATGCGCTGCTCGAGTCGGACTTTAATACAGAAAAGTTTTCGGATCAGGGAAGACAGATTGAGCAGGCTGAGCAGAACAAGGTAATCATGGATGCGGCAGATCATCTCTCCTGGGCGTTGCGTGCCACGCTGTTGCTTCGGTTTTTTGCGGGACTTCGAGAGGCAGAGATCGCAGACATTATGAATGTGCCGCTCGGAACCGTTAAAAGCCGTCTTGCCGAAGCCAAGAAGAAAATGAAAAAGAGACTCGGCACAAAGCTGTACTGTTTCAGCCCTTTTACGCTATATACATTTCTTTCGCAGCTCGAGTCCTGGAATTTGAGCGGAAAAGTAGCAACGGCCTCGGTCGGATTCATGGGAAAGACAGCAATGGTTTTGCTCTCCGTAGGGATGGTCGGTTCGGTTGCACTGCGCGGGATACGGATTTCTTCTCTGCAATATCGGGATACCAATCGCTATGTCAATGAACAGTTGGTGCGTTTTCGCGTTGACAGCGGAGCACCCATCGAAAAAGTGACTCTTTCCGGCAAACAGGAGGTTCCGTTGACCCGACAGGGAAAAGTGTATGAGGCACATATTGATGCCAACGGAACCTATACCATTACGGCAAAGGATATTGCAAATCACACGATTGAGCAAGTCGTGGAAATTTCCAATATTGATCGCGAAGCTCCGAACTATGCAGGTTATCGGGAACAGGATGACATGATCTACCTGTATTTTAAGGATACGGGTGCGAGTATTGATTGGGATGCCCTGTGTTGTCAGCGGGAAGACGGCAGTGCAGAGACAGTTCGAATCGACAGAGAGCAGAGTTGCATTGCGGTTTCCAAGACACAGTTTCCGCTACAGGTGCAGGTGCGCGATTTGGCAGGCAACCGGGCGGTCTATGCCTTTCGGCAAAATCAATTTACAGAGGATGTGACGGATGTCACAGAGGAACTCACAGGAGAGTCATATTAAAACAGAACCGCGAATAAGGGGAGGAGAGTCATGCGTCAGCTTGCGGAAAGGGTCCTTCGTATAGGAATAGGGATTCTTATGTTTCTTGTAGCTATACTGCTTGTTGCGGCGGCTCCGGTGCGGGCAGAGCAAAACCAGAGTGAGGAGACGTTGCAGATTTCACCGGAAGTTTTGATGGACGGAAATACGGATATTTCCGTGCGCTGCGAGATAGAAAATCAGACTGAGACGGAAGTCCCGGAATTGGAGTTGCAAATTCGGTTGCCGGAAGGAATCGGAGCACAGAAGGTGAAATATACAGAAGCTTTTGTCACAAGAGGACAGAGAGCGGGTGCCGTGACAGAAACACAGGCTTTGACGGCAGACGGCCGGTTTGACTGGCGGAGCGGTGCCGTGAAACCGGGTGAGCATTATGTTTTGCAAGCGAAAGGTGTACGCCAGACAGCGGAAGAAGGAAAACACTATACGGGCATGCTTGAGGTGACGGCGACCTTGCAGTGCGGGACGGAACAGCACATCACGAGGCGACGCTATCAGCTCAGCGGCATGGAAGAAAAAAAACAAACCGCTGTGAGCAGTGTGCTGTTGGAGACAGGAAGCGATACGGCAATGAATCAGCAGGTCGCGCTGCGGAATGCAGCTCCGGCGGTGGGACAGCTAAGTCTGCTTCCGGGGAAGGCGAAAGACAGAAAGAGTATGCCGGGAAGAGGAATTCCGGTGATGGAAATTCTGGTCTGCAGTATGGCACTCTGGGCACTGAAGGTCTTGTTGCGACAGTTACTGATCTACCGTGAGGAAGGAAAACGGAAGTTTAATCCGGAGTGGAAACCTTTCGAAGAGCGGAAAGCGGAGAAGAAGGAGGAAAAGACTGCGGAGGATAAGAAACCGGAGCAATAAGCAGTAAGAAAACCCGGCCCACGATATGCGGAATCGCAAAAGTCGTGGGCCGGGTTTTCTGTATCATTCGAGGAAAGCTATCCGCATCAGAGTTCCACGAGATGGAACGGCAGCATGGAAGCGGTGAGCAGTTGCGCTTCTCGGAGACGCGGCGTGAAGAGCAATATCTGCCGCGAAGCATAGGTCTCCAACATCCAGTGGAGAACCGTGCGGAGGCGCTGATCATCATAGTTTGCAAAGCTGTCGTCCAGGAAGAGTGGGAGCGAATTGCTGCCGAACTGCAGTAAATCGGCTGCGGCAAGACGGAGAGCGAAATAGACCTGGTCAACGGTACCTGCGCCCGCCTGCTCGAGCGGAATCAGCTTTCGCGAAGTGTTTAGAAACACATTCAGATTCTGGTCGACAGACAGAGAATCATAGACATTGCCGGTAATGCCGGAAATGAGCTGTGACGCCGATTGATTCAGATAGCGACCGAAAGAATCGTGGATGGTCTCGGAAAGGCGGACCAGAGTCTCGAGGGCGATGTTGATGGCCTCGATTTCTGTATTCAGGCGATCATTTTCCGCGACCACACTTTTCAGCGCCGCAGTTTCGTCTTTTAAACTCGAGAGGTGCTGTAACTGTTGCTCGAGAAGCCACTGGCTCTTTTGTTGATTCGCCATGGAGGCCTCGGTCTCTTCCTGTCGGGTTTTCAGGAGGCGCAGCTTTTCTTCAATGTCATAGACATCGGATTCGCTGCGCTGTATTTCATCCTGCACCAGAAGGAGCTCGTCAATTTTTGCGCTCCCTGCTTTGGCCAAGGAGGTCGGACGGCGGGCAAGCTCTTTGTCTAAGAGAAGTTCCGGGAAATGTGCCTGAATGAGTTGACGTATATTGCGGTTAGACCGCATTCGACGTCGGTTCCCGCACAGGACGGAAAAAAACAGGCAGAGGCCGAGGGCAATACAGCCGACTGCCGTGATGCAGAGTAACGCCTGCAATTTGTTGGCACTGTCCGGCACAACACGCCGCATGGTGAAATAGAGTAATAGGGCGAGTGGGATCAAAAGAAAAGCCGTAATCAGCTGTGCACGGAGGCTGCTCTTAGATCGGAGCGCAGCCCTCTCCTGTTGCCATGCGTTGAGCCAGCTTCGGAGGGCCAGTAAATCCTGGCGGTTTCGGAATCCGCGTGCCTCCAGAATTTGTCGTTTGGCAGCGAGTGCTCGGATGCGCTTTTCCTTTTCACCGAGCAGAGTCTCCTGGACGGTCTTACTGTCCTGCTTGGAGGCGCTCAGGCTCTGGAGTGTATTCCGGTAACCGGGCGCCGCAATCTGTTCTTCCAGTTTCCGGATTTCGGATACATTCGCCGCGTAGTGTTTTGCGGCATCCGGAACCAGGCGTTGCTCAAAGGCCTTGCGCTGGTCGCGGAGATAGGCGGTCGCGCGGTCAATGTTCAGCGTGTGCTCGCCGGTCGCATTCATATTGGCGATGTAGTTTTTGAGTTCCTGGGTCATTCCCGCGTCGGTGGCACTCCGGAGTTGGCGTATGCTGACGGTGTTCATGTAAGCGGTCTGGCTGAGACCGCAGAGGCAGGTGCGGAGAAAGATTTCCGGATCTTCAATCGACAGCCCCGCACTCTCATCGATGATGCTGAGGTCGGTCGGACTTTTCCGGAAGTCCCGCTCGATGCGGTACAATTTACCGCCCTCTTCGAAACGGAGGCTGCCGCCGTAGGCGCCGTCACCGAACCAGGGCTCGTAGAGCGCATAGGTATCAGTCTTGGCGGCACGGCCGCGCGCCCGCTCGAGTCCGTAGAACATGGCGCGGAGAAAGAGGTGAAGGGTCGATTTGCCGGCTTCATTTCCGCCGTAGAGGATATTCAGGCGGTCGCCAAAGACAAAGCGCCGGTTTTGTAGTGCACCGAATCCGCGTATGTTGAGTTCACGGATAATCATGTCTTTTGTCCCCTTTCCTCTGTCGTATGCAGCAAGGCGCTGACGCCGTAGTAGAGCGCCTTTTTGTCGAGCAGGCTGAGATCGGGTTTGTCGAGTTCCTGAATGAAGAAACCGATCATATCCGACGAGTGCTCTGCGAAGAGGCGTGAAAAATCATATTTGGGTTCGGAGTAATCGAAGAGCTCGGCAATGCGGAAGCGCTGTCGCAGCGTGTCGAGATCAAATACGACATCCGGGTCCCGGAGGCCCTTAATTTGCAGGCGATAAATATTCTGACTGCCGCGCCGTGCGAGCTCGTCGCTCAAGGTCATCAGGAGTTCCGCATTGGTGGAGTCCGGCGTCACATGTACAATCAGCGAGGTGTATTGCACCTTGGCAAGTCGCACGAAATCGAGAGAAGTAATCTGGCGACTGATGTCGTTAATCTCGCCGAGAAAGTAACCGTGCGGTCCGGTCTCCGTCAAGTCGAGCGGTTCGGGAGAACCGCACCAGGCGACCTTACCCGGGACGGCGATTTCGGGCTTATGGATGTGTCCGAGCGCGCAGTAGGAAAAACCGGATTCCGAGAGCTCTTTGACATCGAGCGGCAAATGTTTCGCATCTCCGCCGTGGCAGAGCAGAATGCGGATGCGTCCGTTTTCCGGGGCCTCCACGCCTTCGAGCAGGTTGTCTCGGATTTCGCGTGTGTGGTAGGAAAAACCGTAGACCTCGGTGTTGATGCGTCGGAGGTAGACAGAACTCAGCGAACTCTCGGTAAAATAGTAAACATTTTTCGGCCAGGGAAAGGAGAGCACGGCGGAGTTATCGCGAATGCGGTCGTGATTGCCCGCTATGACAGCGACGGCAACATCCGGAATCGAGGCGAACAGGTAGCTGATCTCCTTTAAGTCACGCACAAGCGGCTGATGATGAAACAAATCACCTGCAATCAAAAGGAGATCCACTTTCTCATCGCGCGCAGCCCGGACAATCGAAGCAAGCGCATCTTTGACAGCCTGCGCCCGTTCCGCACTCCAAGGTTTTCCGATATCCGGTTTCATACCGTAGTGGAGATCGCCTGTGTGAATAAACTTCATGAGATAGCTCCTTGTTAATTTGGAAAGATTACTGTGGCTTACAGCTCACAGTTTCCAACTGTGCGGGGGAAGGGAAGGACATCGCGGATGTTCTGGATGCCGGTCAGATACATGACGCAGCGCTCAAAGCCGAGGCCGTAGCCGGCGTGGCGGCTACTGCCATATTTGCGGAGATCCAGGTAGAAGCGGTAACTCTCTTCATCCATATGGAGTTCCTGTATGCGCGCAAGCAATTTATCGTAGTCATCTTCACGCTGGCTGCCGCCGATAATCTCGCCGATACCGGGGACAAGGCAGTCCATCGCCGCAACCGTCTTGCCGTCGGGGTTTAGCTTCATATAGAAAGCCTTGATATCCTTCGGGTAATCGGTAACGAAAAGCGGACGCTTGAAGACCTGCTCAGTCAGGAAGCGCTCGTGTTCGGTCTGGAGATCCGTTCCCCAGGAGACTTTGTAATCGAAGCTGTCATTGTGTTGCATCAGAATATCGACTGCCTCTGTGTAGCTGATGCGACCGAATTCGGAGTTCAGCACATGGTTCAGGCGCTCAAGCAGGCCTGTGTCGACAAAGCGGTTCAGGAATTCCATCTCTTCCGGCGCGTGTTCCAGCACATAGCGGATAATATATTTCAGCATATCCTCTGCGAGCGCCATTGCGTCATTCAAATCCGCGAAGGAGATTTCAGGCTCAATCATCCAGAACTCCGCAGCATGGCGGGTCGTGTTGGAGTTTTCGGCGCGGAAAGTCGGACCGAAGGTATAAATATCGCGGAAGGCCTGCGCAAATGCTTCACCGTCCAGCTGGCCGCTGACCGTGAGATTGGTCTCCTTGCCGAAGAAGTCCGCACGGTAGTCAACTAAGCCATCGGGTGTGCGCGGAATATCGTTCGGGTCGAGCGTGGTCACGCGGAACATTTCGCCGGCACCCTCGGCATCGCTCGAAGTGATGAGCGGCGTGTGGACATAGACGAAATTTCTCTCCTGGAAGAAGCGGTGGATTGCAAACGCAATGACAGAGCGCACGCGGAAGGCTGCTTGGAACAGATTTGTGCGGGGGCGCAGGTGTAAAATGGTGCGCAAAAATTCCGGAGAATGGCGCTTCTTCTGGAGCGGGTAGTCCGGTGCGGAATCACCTTCGACAGAGATCTCGCTTGCCTGAATCTCAAAAGGCTGTTTTGCGTCTGGCGTTGCGACGAGGGTGCCGCGGATGATGAGGGCAGCGCCGACATTGATTTTCCGGATGGTCTGGAAATTTGTCAGATTGTCATGGTAGACAACCTGCAGGGGCTCAAAAAAGCTGCCGTCGCTGACGGTCAAAAAGCCGAAGGACTTGGAATCGCGATTCGAGCGCACCCAGCCGCCTAATTCGATTTCTCGATCTAAATACGCTTCGCGATTTTCCCATATTTGTTTGACTGTTGTGAGCTTCATTCGCTTATTCCTCTTTCTCTCAAAGATATTGCCGGGAACAGAGAGAACCCGAGCTTATAACTCTTCTATTCTAGCGCACTTTGACCCAAAATAAAAGGCAGAGGCGGGAGGAAAAGAGCCCTTTCCGACAGGTATAAATCACGACTAAGCGGACAAAAAGAGTTGGTGTTAGCTCCAGAGTCCGGGGTAGGGCGTTGTCCTATGGAGTTCACTCCATACAATTGCATCACCCCACATAGAGATTGAATTCTCCACCTTTTTCTGTGGCTTGTAGCTGTTTTGCCGCATGATCAAACTTGGGTGTAATAATCATCGAGCAGGCATTGCAGCGCCACCGTTGGATCCCGGACTCATTATTCCCATATTTAATGCAAGGCCCACCACAAGAAAGACAGCTAGCATGCTTCATGACTTTTTCCTCCAAACATACTGTTTCAAGGAAGATGTAAGCAGCGAAAAGCCTTGTATAGCAAGGGCTTGAAGCACTTTTTGCCAACTCTTTTTGTCCTATAACTCTAAATCACAGCGTCATTATAACAGTACGGCGGTCGAGGAGAGAAAAGAGAAGGATAGACGGAATAGATGGAACAGATGGGACAGGACACTGCCGCGGCGTGAAAAAACCGCAAAATCTGAAATACAGAAAGTGCAGCTGTGAAAGATAACGATTTTTCGGGCAGACAGGGAAGATCGGCAGAGCGGGTGTGGCAAGTGGGATAAAGAGTAAGAGCAGCGGAAACTACGAAAAAAAGCAGGGTAAGATGAAAAACGGAAGATGCCGAGTCAGAAGATGAGCCGAGAAGAAAGGGCGGGAGGAGCAACGAAATAACGTGTGAAACCTGTCGGGGGGAGCAGACGGAAATGAGTGAAACTACGAGATACGGTAGAGAAAAATAAATATCATACATTAACTGGGAGAAAAGAATCGAAAGGCAAAGGAATCAACGAAAATATGCCCAAGACGGGCTGTTACGGCAAAAGAAGAAATGTGAAATTCTGCGAAGAATCCCAAAAACTATGCAGAATTTTGCCAATGTTTTGTACACGTTTTCAAAAACTATGATATACTAAAACTGGCAGCAGACTATCTATGGTGGCATAGCTGTCTGGGAGCAGAGCTGTGCCTACCCTCAGGAGGCAAGCGGACCGGTTCAGATTCTTACATCATTGACGTTTACATAATAAAGGTTCATAAAGTAGTAATACACTTGACTGCGAGGTGAGAGCGTGATTAAAAAAGAAATGGTTGCCATGTTGCTGGCAGGTGGTCAGGGAAGCCGTTTGGGCGTCCTGACTCAGACGGTTGCAAAACCTGCGGTTTCCTTCGGCGGGAAGTATCGTATCATTGACTTCCCACTGAGCAATTGCATCAATTCCGGCGTGGACACAGTGGGCGTATTGACCCAGTACCAGCCCCTGCGTCTCAATGCGCATATCGGAATCGGAATTCCGTGGGATCTGGATCGCGCGGTCGGCGGCGTGACGCTGCTCGCGCCCTATGAGAGTGCAAAAGGCAGTGACTGGTATTCCGGCACGGCCAATGCAATCTACCAGAACATCGAGTATATCGACTCGTATCATCCGGATTACGTCCTGATTCTCTCCGGAGACCACATCTATAAGATGGACTACGAGGTGATGCTCGACTTTCACAAGGCAAACCGGGCGGATTTGACTGTGGCGGTTATGCCTGTGCCAATCGAAGAAGCCAGCCGTTTTGGCGTCATGATCACGGACGAAACAAATCGGATTGTTGATTTTGAAGAAAAACCGAAAGAACCCAAGAGCAATCTGGCATCTATGGGCATTTATATTTTCTCTTGGCCGGTTTTGAAAGAAGCGCTGCTGCGACTTCGAGAGGTTCCGGAGTTGGATTTTGGCAAGCATGTGATTCCGTACTGCAGAGACAAAGGAAAGCGCCTGTTTGCCTACGAATTTCACGGCTACTGGAAAGATGTGGGGACTCTCTCCTCTTACTGGGAAGCCAATATGGAGTTGGTGGATATTGTTCCGGAGTTCAACCTCTATGAGGAGTACTGGAGAATATTCACGAAGAGCGACTTTATTCCGCCGCAATACCTCGGTGAGCATGCAAAAATCGAGGCGAGTCTCATTGGCGAGGGCTGCGAGATTTACGGGGAAGTGCGACACTCCGTGATCGGCGCCGGTGTCGTGATTGAAGAAGGCGCAGTGGTCCGTGACTCTATCATCATGCGCGAATCTGTGATTGGCGCAGGGGCAAAGATTACGAAGTCAATTTTGGCGGAACAAGTTGTTGTCGGCAGGAACAGCGAATTGGGGGTGGGAGAATTCCGGGAGAGCAGTTATGACCGACGCGTCTACAATTCAGAGCTGGTGACAGTCGGTGAAAAGACGGTGATTCCAGACAATGTGAGCATCGGAAAGAACACGGCAATCTGGGGCGACACGGTCACTGCGGATTATCCGGACGGAAGACTGGAAAGCGGTGGCGCAATTATAAAGGCAGGTGGTTTGAGATGAGAGCGGTTGGAATCGTATTAGCGGGCGGAAATTCAAAGCGCATGAGGGAGTTATCTGACAAAAGAGCCATCGCAGCGATGCCGATTGCAGGAAGCTACCGAAGCATTGATTTTGTTTTGAGCAACATGTCGAATTCTCATATACAGCGCGTAGCTGTCTTCACGCAGTACAACTCGCGCTCTCTGAATGAGCACCTCAGTTCCTCAAAATGGTGGGATTTCGGCAGAAAACAGGGAGGTCTGTTCGTTTTTACGCCGACGATTACGGCGACATCGAATGACTGGTATCGCGGCACGGCGGATGCTCTCTACCAGAACCTGAAGTTCCTGAAGAATTGTCATGAGCCCTATGTGGTCATTGCTTCGGGCGACTGTGTGTACAAGCTGGATTATAGCAAGGTGCTCGAGTATCATATTGAGAAGAAAGCAGACATCACTGTGGTCTGCAAAGAGGCGTCGGCGCTGGAAGATCTCACGAGATTCGGCGTCGTGGAGACGAACGGAGACAACCGGATTACGCAGTTCGATGAGAAACCCATGGTTGCGGAATCCAAGATGATCTCCTGCGGCATCTACATTGTCCGCAGAAGGCAGCTGATTGATTTCATCGAGAAATGCGCAGCGGAAGACCGCTATGACTTTGTTCGTGACATCCTGGTGCGGTACAAGAATTTGAAACGCATTTATGCCTACAAACTGGATTCCTATTGGAGCAACATCGCAAGCGTGGAGTCGTATTTCAAGACGAATATGGATTTCCTGCGACGGGACATCCGGGAGTATTTTTTCAGAACCTATCCGGAGGTTTATACCAAGGTTGACGATTTACCGCCCGCAAAGTACAATCCGGGTGCGGAGGTCAAAAATTCACTCGTTTCAAGCGGTTGTATTCTGAACGGGCGGGTTGAGAATTCCGTGCTGTTTCGGAAGGTGTTTGTCGGTCAAAATTGCGTGATTCGCAATTCCGTGATTTTGAACGATGTCTACATTGGAAATGACACAGTGATCGAAAATTGCATCGTAGAGAGTCGGGATACGCTCCGGGCAAATACGAGATATATCGGGACACCGGAGGAGGTAAAGATCGTTATTGAGAAGAATGAGCGGTATGTGATCTGAGTTCAGTGTCAGGGGAGCCCGGGTTGATCACCCTATCGCCATCCACATCCATGCTGTATCGGAGGAGGCGCTATGCAGATTACAGATGTTCGTATCAGAAAGATTCAGAAAGTCGGATCTATGAAGGCAGTGGCATCCATCACACTAGACAACGAGTTTGTGATTCACGACATCAAGGTGATACAGGGAGATCGGGGCCTATTTATTGCAATGCCGAGCCGTCTTTCCAGAGACGGCGGATACAGAGACATTGCGCATCCTATCAATTCGACGACGCGCGACAGAATGCAGCGGAAGATTTTAGAGCAGTATGAGGAGCTTCCGGAGGACATGATTGAGAGTGTCGAGGAAATGGTGGGTAGCGGAGATATTTAATTCATGGCAATAAGCTATATCGTTTTTGATTTGGAATGGAATCAAAACCCCAGAGGGAAGGTCGGGAAGTTACCTGACCTTCCCTCTGAGATTATAGAGGTGGGCGCAGTGAAGCTGAACGAGAACCTGGAGACAGTCTCTGAGTTCTCTCGCTTCGTGCGCCCTTTTATTTATAAGAAGCTGGATTCCCGTGTGCGCGCGCTCACAAATATTCAGATTGGACAGCTTCAAAAAGAGGGCAAGGCGTTTGCGCAGGTGATGCGAGAATTTTTTCACTGGTGCGGGATGGACAGCGACGAAGAAGTCATCTTTTGCAGCTGGGGCAACATGGACCTTTTGGAGTTACAGCGCAACTTACATTTTTTCCATGTCCGGAATCCCTTTTCCTATCCGCTTTTCTACTATGACGTACAAAAGCTGTACGGAAGATGTTTTCCGGATGCAGAAAAAAAGGCGACGGCACTCGCGACAGCTGTGGAGGCGCTGGGGCTTGAGGAGGAGGGAGCTTTTCATCGCGCAATTGAGGATGCGCGCTATAC
The DNA here is from genome assembly GCF_057248925.1 of Stomatobaculum sp. Classification (NCBI taxonomy): domain Bacteria; kingdom Bacillati; phylum Bacillota; class Clostridia; order Lachnospirales; family Lachnospiraceae; genus Stomatobaculum; species Stomatobaculum sp. The sequence goes on along the minus strand of NZ_DBHIHF010000013.1, from coordinate 34,160 downwards.
GGCGAAAGTGCTTCAGCAACTTCCCTTTGAGACACTGAAGGTATACCGCTCCCTTGATTACTATCATTTGCCTGCGAACGAGGACGAGGAGCTCTATATCGGTTTCCCAGACTATGCCAAGTATGTGTCGCGAATTTTCCCGGATCGGGACAGCGCGATTCATGACAAGACAGTCACCGATATGCTCTGCTTCCGCTGTCATCGCATGCTGAAAAAAAAGCTGCGCTGGTTTTCAGCGAACCAGCGCAGTTATTATTGCATTGCCGTCTGTCCGGAACACGGTTTGCTCCGCGGAAAGCTTAAAATACGACGGGCAGAGGGAATGCAGGTGTATTGTATCAAGACGACCAAGTTTGTGAGTCAGGAGACGGCAGAGCGAATCGCGCAACTGCAACAGACCCTTCGGGAAAAGCAGAATCTCAAGAACCGCAAACTGCCGCACAGGCGGAATCCCTAGCGGCGCCGGAAGAGCCGGGAGAAAAAGCCGGGTTTGCGTCTGCGGCGGGAGAGCGAACTGTCACCGAGATAGCGGTCCAAAGAAGAAGCACTGTCCGAGAGCTCCTTTGGTCCGTTGAGACTCTCGCGGTCTGCGACGCGGTTTAGGCTGCGAGAAAAGGCTAGGTCTGCGGCCGCCCGCTGCCTTTTGTGCCGGCGCAGGGCAAAGAGTAGAAGCAGGAGCAGGAGGATAAGACCGCCGATGGCCGTTGCGAGCGGGAGCGGTAGACTCGTGAGGCGATAGCGCAGTCGACGGAGTGCCTTGGCATTGGAGGAAGTCGAGACTTTATTGCCGGAATCCGGCAGGGTGGTGCAGAGCCAGACAGAGCCGACTGTCCGCTCTCCGTAGAGATAGCGGATTTGTGCGACAGCATTTTCGGGTGCATCGGACGGGAGTTCATAGCTCAGCGTGCTGGTCGTATCTGAGAGCTGCGCGGTCTTCGGGAGTGTTATGGTCTTGTCGCCTGACAGGGAGAGAAGGGTCTTATGGCGGCCGACAAGATCGAGATCGGTCTGCGGTTTTTCATAGTGATTATCGGTGCCCTCCGGATTGACGGCTTTGAAATTGGCAAAGCCGAAGTCCAGGAGTTTTTTTGTGTCACTGTAATGTGTGAGATGTCCGTTCAGAATTACGGTAATCAGCTTTAGATTGTCGCGTTCGGCACAGGTCACGAGCGTGTTGCCGGCCGTCATGGTATAGCCTGTCTTGCCGCCGATGATGCCCGGATAATAGAGACCCGAACTCTTCTTTAACATCTTGTGCCCGCAGTAGATGGTAAAGGGTTCGGCGTTTGCGCTGTTCGGCGGAAGTTCGTAATACGTGGTTGAGTCAAACTCGACAAAGGTCGGATTTTTGAACGCTGCCATCGCAATCAGAGAATAGTCGTAGGCAGTCGTGTAATGGTTTTGGTCGTTCAGACCGGAGGGATTCGTAAAGTGTGATTCTTTACAGCCGAGAGAGGCTGCCTTCTCATTCATTAGGCGGGCAAAGGCCTCGCGACTTCCCGCACAGTGCTCGGCGAGCGCATTGGCCACTTCGTTGGCCGAGCGGAGCAGGAGCGCGTAGAGTGCCTCTCGGACGGTGATTTTGTCGCCGACGCCGTAACCTGCGCTGGTAGAACCGCTCTCGACATTGTGAATCGCGTCATAGGAGAAGGTGATGGTATCATCCAGTTTGCAGCGCTCAATGACAATGAGAGCAGTTAGGATTTTTGTGATGCTCGCAGGATAGTAGCGCTGATGAATATTCTTTCCGTAGAGGACGGTGCCGGAATCGGCATCTACCAGAATGCCGCTTTCCGCTTCAATCAGGACATCCTGCGGCCAGGCGGGCTCGGCAAAACTCTCGGAAGACTGCAGAGCCGTGAAGCAAATACAACAGGCAAGAAACAGCGCGAGTGCGCGGACTTTGATATGTGAAAAAACGGTAGTCAATCAGGCCTCCTCTCTGTTCGGTACTTACTTTCGTTTGAACCAAGGTCTTTAAAAGGAAAATGCCATCTCTGCATAAGCGCGGGATGGCATTTTGAACGTACAAATACGTTTACTTAGCGGGAACCGCTTTTGGTTGTGCTGCTCTTGGCAGAGCTGCTTTTTGCTGCACTGCTCTGCGCTTTTTGCGCACTGGTTTCATTTGCCGCAGTGGTGCCGGAAGCGGTGCTGCCGAGGGCGGGTTCGGTTTCGGCTGCACTGCTCTGCGAGGCGCTCTTAGTTGCGGAAGCACTGCCGCGCTCAGCCGGGTTGACCTCGGAGGCAGTCACATACTGGCTCGCCACATAGGCGTGAGTGCCGTTGTAATTGATGACCGTCCACTGGTCATTGTATTTTTCAACGAAGTCGAGGACGGTGCCGGCCGGCAATGTCGTGAGCAACTTGCCACCGGTAGAGGGCGTCTCACGCACATTCAGCGAAGAGCTGGTCGTATAGACAGTGATCGCGGACGGTGCGACAGCACTGGTAGTCTCGGCCTCCGTGGTGAGTTCCGCTGCTGCGCTACTCTCGCTGCTCACGGCTTCCGTTGTAACAACGGGCTCCGAAGCCTTGCGATGTCCTGCAAAACTCCGCACGAGGAAAATCAGAAACAGAAGAATTACCAGCGGTAGGCCGAACTTTACATAGGGCGGCAGCTGATCGAGTGTACCGCCGGATACCCTTCGGCGAGCGCTGCGCCGTGCCGAGCTACCGTTTCGATGCATGGTCTGTGACTGGAGCATCTGCTGATAGGCGTAGACCGCCTGACTCAGAAGCCGATAAGATTCGTTTGCACTGAAGGTATCATTGTAGCCTTGAACAGCAGCCAGTTCACCGAATTTATAAATTTTAAAAAACTCACCGCAGACTTCTTTGGAAATAATGCCACCCAGAAAAAGGCTCTCAACCATCTGCTCGGGATCGCTGTCCGAAATATTGTTGCGACGGCAAAGACTCCGAACCAGGAATTCCAGAGTTTGGCGTGAACAAATCATTGCTTTGGTATAATCTTTCTGGGAAATCAGGCTCTCTGTCGTACTGAGCCCTTCTTCAATGAGTTCCCGAACAGTTCTTCTATCTGCCATGCCGGCCTCCTTTGTTGAACTTATCTGTATTATACAGGAAAAAGGACAGCTTTGCACCTTATTTGCGTGAGAGATGGTATGATAGAAAAGACACAGGCTTTGTGACAACGTTTGCGATACATAAGAGGAGAGAGAAGAATGAAGCGTGAAATCGAAGCATTGTTAGGATTGATTCAGGAGAGCCCCACGGCATTTCAGGCCGTTGCGGCGTTGAAATGCCGCCTGCTGGCGGCAGGATATACGGAGTTGAGAGAGGCGGAGCCCTGGACACTTTGCCGGAGCGGCAAGTATTTTACGACAAGAAACGGTTCGGCACTGATTGCGTTTCGGCTTCCCGCGGGCGAGACGGACAGTTTCCAGATTATTGCGAGTCACAGCGATTCTCCCTCTTTTAAGATCAAAGAGAATCCCGACATGGAGGTCGAAGGACACTATGTCAAATTGAATGTGGAGCGCTACGGCGGCATGCTCTGCGCACCCTGGTTTGACCGGCCGCTTTCGGTTGCAGGTCGCATTGCCGTGCAGCGAGGAAATGAGATCCGGACGGAGCTGGTCTGCATTGACCGTGATCTCCTGATGATTCCGAATCTGGCGATTCACATGAACCACGAGGCCAACAAGGGATACGAGTACAATGCGCAGCGCGACATGCTGCCGCTCTGGCGCGACGGCAACTCAAAAAAGAAATTTATGGACTGTATCGCGGAGGAAGCCGGTGTACGACCGGAGCAGATTGTCGGCGCGGATTTGTTCCTCTATAATCGCATGCCGGGAACGGTCTGGGGCGAGGGAGATTGCTACTTCTCGGCGCCGCGGCTCGATGACCTCGAGTGCGCCGCGGCTTCCATGGAAGGCTTTCTCGCAGCGGAAGAGAGCCGGGGGACGCCGGTTTTTGCGCTGTTTGACAATGAGGAGGTCGGAAGCGGCACCAAGCAGGGCGCAGCGTCTACCTTCCTGACGGATGTGCTTCTGCGTCTCTTCCTCGAACAGGGAAAGAGTCGGGCGGATTATCTCCGCGCAATCGCAAACAGCTTTATGATTTCGGCCGACAACGCACATGCCGTGCATCCGAATTATGCGGACAAGCACGATCCGAGCAACCGCGTCTATATGAACAGCGGTGTCGTGGTGAAGCACAGCGCGAACCAGCACTATACGACCGATGCGGTAAGCGATGCGGTGTTCCGCTATCTTGCGGCCAAGGCGGGTGTTTCGTTGCAGCACTTCCACAACCGCTCGGATGTTGCGGGTGGCTCTACGCTCGGCAATATCTCGGGCAACCAGGTCGCACTGGCAACAGTCGACATCGGCCTCGCACAGCTCGCGATGCATTCGCCATATGAGACGGCGGGCTGCTCGGATTATCTGGACTTTATCCGAATTGCACGCTGCTTTTACGGCCTGCGCACGGAAGCGCGGGACGGGGGCTTTGCTTTCTCAGAATAAAAAGATTGGAGACAGAATCAATGCGGCTTAGACACATTCCCGGTAGCGAAGACTTTGTGCGGGAGGCGGCTTCCGTCGTCAATGCGCCCGAGCAATACAGAGGAAACTGGAGTACCTTCTTTCGGAAGGAGGCGCCGCTTGCGCTGGAAATCGGCATGGGAAAGGGGCGGTTTTTGCGTGAGCTCTCGGCCAGAGAACCGGAACGGAATTTCCTCGGACTGGAGCGCTACGCTTCCGTGCTGCAAAAGGCCATTGAGCGGAAGGAGCGGGAAGAAAGAGAGCAGGGGAAAAGGGAGAGAGAGAATCTCTATTTTCTCTGGGAGGATGCAAAGCGCCTCACCGAACTCTTTGCGCCCGGCGAAGTCGCGCGTATTTACCTGAATTTCTCCGATCCCTGGCCGAAGGCCGGACACGCGATGCGTCGTCTGACCTCCTCGGAATTTCTGAAACTCTACGATGCGGTGCTGGCACCCGAGGGTGAGATTTGCTTTAAGACCGACAATGACGGCCTGTTCGAGTGGTCGCTCGAGGAGATTCCGGCAGCGGGATGGGTGTTACAAGACGTGACGCGGGACCTGCACCGAGACGTGCCCGCAGAGGAGAATGTGATGACCGAGTATGAGGAGAAATTTTCCGCGCGGGGGCAGAAGATTTCTCGTCTGATTGCGACGCGAAAAAAAATAAAAAAAACGTATTGACAGAAAGACTGATAGCAAGTAGAATACTGTTTGTGTCACGGAGATGCGGCACAAACAAAAGCGCCTTTAGCTCAGTTGGTAGAGCAGTAGACTCTTAATCTATTTGTCCAGGGTTCGAGTCCCTGAAGGCGCACGAGAAGTCCTGACTTGGCAGACTGCGAGCTGCTGGGATGGGGCTTTTTTTGTTGCTTTGGACGAAAAGAAAACCGCGGAATGCTGTCTTGCATCCCGCGGTTTCGCGTTTTCAGGCATTGGCGGCAGAACAGGCTGCCTTTTCGCGTCCGATGGCTTCGACCAGACGATCGACATAGGAGACCCAGTCGTAATAGTCGGCGGCCTCCAGCCAAAAAGCGGCATAACTCCGCTCGCAACTGTCAATGTCGTCCTGAATTTCCTGCAGACGGCGATGTAAAAAGGCGAGGCTCTCGGGGTCGGCGCTGACTTCTGCAAGTGTTTCGAGCCCCGCGAGCGCGTGGCGGCTGTTTTTCAGTGCGGACAATTTTTTTTCGCCCTGCATTCTGTCGTAAAACTCCGAGAGCGCGAGTACCGCGAGATCGTAGTCCTCGGTATTCGCAGCGTCTTCCGAGTCAAGCAGCTTTTCACTGCGGAGCAGCGCGATGATGTCCGCGAGTTTCAGGCTCTGCTTCCCGGCGGCGAGTTTTTCGCCGATGCGATCCAGGAGTAGCAGCCCCTCATCCGATTCCAATGCGTGAAATCCCCAACATGCCATGGTTTTGTCCTCTTTTCTTTCCGTGCGCGCTGTGTGCGGCACAACAAACTCTACATATCTTCTCCACTATTATACACGTGTGGGCGCGCTTTCCAAGCGAAAGTTTCGGCGGTATACTGAGCGGAAACAAAAGGAGGATTGCGATGGACGTATTGGTCTCGAATTTATTGATGTACGGCAAGACGGCGGAACAGGGGGTGCTCGCGACGCTCGCTGCGCTGGAGGGGGAGCGGAAACGGGGGGAGACCTTGACCGCGGAACACAGACAGCGCGCTTATCGCGCCGTGCGGGAACTGTTGGAACTTGCGACGGAATATGGCTTCGACGAGAATCTTTGGCAAAATTATTTGAGTTATCTGCTCATGATGGATGAAAATCCGTTTACGCTGACGGCGGAGAAGAGCGGCGCGGGCGAGGGCAGTGTGAATACCTTTGTGGAGCAGGATTTTCATATTTTCCGCGCACTGTTTCACTATGACTTTCAGCCGCTCGAGACCGCACTCGACATGAACTGCTTCTCGGTGCTGACGAACTATCGGGCTTTGCCGAAGCCTGCCGTACGCTGTTATCGGGCAGTCAGCGAGAAGGTGAAGGTGCTGAGCCGGAAGCTTGCGGCTGCGGAGAGCGACGCCGCATTTTTTGCGACGATGAGTGATTTTTACCGCGCCTACGGCGTGGGCAAGTTCGGCCTCAACGCGGCGTTCCGCCTCGAAGACGATGAGACGAAGGGGACATTGTTAAAGGCCATCCGCAATATGGATTCCGTGCAGTTCTCGGATCTGATCGGCTACGAGACGCAGAAGGAAGAACTCCGGAAAAATACGGAGGCCTTTCTCCGCGGGCAGAGAGCTAACAATGTGCTGCTTTACGGCGACAGCGGCACGGGAAAGTCGACGAGCATCAAGGCGGTTGTAAACGAATATTATAAAGACGGTCTCCGCATGATAGAGATCTACAAGTATCAGTTCCGGCGGCTCTCCGAGGTGCTTGCGGAAATCAAGAACAGAAATTATCGCTTTATCATTTATATGGATGACCTCTCTTTTGAGGAAAACGAGTCGGAGTACAAGTTCTTAAAGGCAGTCATTGAGGGCGGCGTAGAGACCCGTCCCGACAATGTGCTGATTTACGCGACTTCGAATCGGCGGCATTTGATTCGGGAGAGCTGGAGAGACCGGAATGATGTGGAGCAGGATGCGGACATTCATCATTCCGATACGATGGAGGAAAAGCTCTCGCTCGCGAACCGCTTCGGGCTCTCAATCGGCTACTATAAACCGGCGCGCCGAGCCTATCATGAGATTGTGCTGGCACTCGCCGAGCGCCATGGCATAACGCTTGCGGAGGAGGAACTGCTGCGGCGTGCGGATCAGTTCGAATTGCGGCATGGCGGGGTGTCGGGGCGCACGGCTCAGCAGTTTATCAATGCGGAGCTCGGAAACTGAGCTTGCAAGATGCATTGCGGAGACATACAAAAAGCTCTCACCGCAAGTTCGGTTTGCGCAACTTATCATACCTTATCGAGAGAGAAAGTCCGGGCATAAAACTGTTCGGACTTTTCTCATATACTCTGATAGTCTAAAGCTACGGTAGAATTGTTCACAAGTTTCATGGTATATTTTGAATGCGAAAATTGATCAATAAATCGGAATTTATGGAGAGATGCGATGCGTGGCTGCGAATGGTGTGCGTATAAAGAAATTGAGTGGTTGCTATATCAATCACTGCATTGGTCAGTCTATTTGGCAGATAGACAGGATTATGTCGGCAGATGTATTCTGGTGTTGAATCGGCATTGCGGTAGTCTTTCAGAATTGGAAGTTCCTGAGTGGATGGAATTGAAAACGATTATAGATCGACTGGAATGGGTCTATAAAGAGGTATTAGGCGCCGAATTATGCAATTGGAGTTGTCTGCTGAATAACTTTTACAAAGAAGCAGTACCAAATCCACATCTACATATCCACGTGCGGCCGCGGTATAAAAATGCCATTGTAATCAATGACCACGCATACATAGATACAGAATTTGCCCATCACTATGCTTTGAAAAAAGAGAGCATAGTGTTTGATGACAGAAAAGTATTGTATGCACTTATGAAGAAGCATTTTGTTTTATAACTGTAGTGGTACAGTGAATTTGTAACACCTCTGCCTGATAGATTATAATGTCAGTAGGGGAGAAAAATACAGGACTCGAATATCAGACGGAACCAGACGAAAAGTTGTTCGTGCGCACATTCCGGATGGGCGCACGATTGCCAGCCTTGTGGCTGAGTACGGCATATCCAAAGTCACTGTTTCCAAACTGGGTACGCTCGTATCGCGAAGAATGCCAAGACAATGATGCGGAGAAGTCTCAGTTGGAGATGACTTTTTAAAAAGCCACATAATTCATCTGAACGCTTATTACAATCACTTCAGAAATGCGAAAGCGGGTTATCTCGCTCAAAAATCTCATTGTTGTCAACGAATTCAAGCACTTTACCATGAATCTCATGGTGTCACGGGGCACCGTAAAATGAAGGCGTTTCTGCAAAGAGAAGGAATCTTATTGAGTAAAACAACAGTCCACAAGTACATGAATCGTGAACTGCAACTGCACTCGATTTATTGCCGAAGGAGACCCGCATACCATCGGGGATTAGCTCATAAAATTTTCCCGAATCTGTTAAAGTGGGATTTTTCTCCTGAGCAGCCGAATTGTGCGTGGTGTACTGACTTCACATATATGACACTGACAAATGGAACCATGCGCTATCTTTGTTCCATGATTGATATGACAGAAGCGTTGTTGCCGATGAAAACAGCTCTTTAATCACGAGTTTCCTGGTCGTGCGGGCTGTCCGTATGACAATGTGCCGACGGAGCGCTATTACAATACCTTAAAGATCGAGCTGATTTATCAGTATCGTTTTGAAACTGCAGCAGAACCAGATTTTGTCGTTTCAGAGTTTGCTTACGATCGGTACAATCAGGTACGCCCACACACGTATAACGGATATCTGACTCCGTTTGAAAAGAGAGCAGAGTGTATCATTAAGTAGCGGTGTTACAAAAAGGTTAACCACTACAATATAAGCACACAGGTTAATTGATGTTTAGCTTGAGCAAATGGAAAATGTGAAAACAGTGATATGATGAGATGGACGAGAAATTGACAACCAACTCAAATCGAAATAATACAAAATCACGAGGAAATTATAAGATGGACGATTATATCAAATTAAATGAAGATAGATGGAATCATGTAAAGAACGACTATACTGAGCCATTGACACATGAAGAATTGGAAGAAGTTAGAAAGAACCCGATTTCTGTTGCATTAACGGTTGGGAAAAAAGTTCCGAAAGAATGGTTTGAAAAAGCCAAAGGGAAAAAGATATTAGGTTTAGCTTGTGGTGGTGGACAGCAGGGACCGGTTTTTGCAATAAAGGGTTATGATGTAACCATAATGGATTTCTCTAAATCACAATTACAAAGAGATGATATGGTTGCCAAAAGAGAAGGCTTAAAAATAAACACGGTTCAAGGCGATATGACAAAGCCATTCCCATTTGCAGATGAGACGTTTGATATTATTTTCAATCCGGTTTCAAATGTACATATAGAAGATTTGGAAAACATGTATCAAGAGGCCTCTCGGGTACTGAAAAAGGGAGGACTGTTAATGGTCGGATTTATGAATCCTTGGATATACATGTATGATGCTGACATTGTATGGGACAAACCTGAGGAGGAATTACTTTTAAAGTTTTCAATACCTTTTAATTCAAAAGAACTTGAAGAGGAGGGCAAGATAACCATAAATCCGGAATATGGATATGAATTTAGCCATACCTTAGAAACACAGATCAGAGGACAGCTTAAAAATGGTCTTGCTATGATAGACTTTTATGAATCGTGTGACAAAAGAAATAGATTAGCACGTTATTGGAATGACTATATAGCTACACTTTGCATGAAACTCTAATGTCATAGAATATACTTCGGGAGAATAGCCCGTTTTATTTTCTGTAAGGGTTAAAATCGAAATCCCGGTTTATGAAAATGCCAATATAATGGTGTAAATTCAAAAATCGAAAAGAGTCGGCGACTCCTTATGAGCGGCCTGACGGTTGGCCGGACAGTCACGACGACTTCGCGCCGGAGAGCTTAAGACATGGATTGGAAGAATTACACGCGCGGTTCCGAGACACCGGAATGTTCCGTTCAAGACTCTGATTTTTGATACCTATTTCGGAAGCGAAGCAGCTTTGGTTGCTGCAAGGACAGAATCATCAAAATCCTCTGCGGAACGAGTGTGTCTAAATCCTCTGTCGCAGAGATCGGAACAGGGGGAGATCGAACAATCAAAATAAAAGGCTGAACCGGGAGATTCAGCCAGGTTCTCGATGCATATTGCCTCGAGCAACTCTGTTGGGCAGATAATAGCGGAAAATAGATTGAATGCAAGAAGCCATCCCGGTAAATCCTCTCCTCCGCAACATAGACGCGTATCCGTAAGACAGCCCCTGCGAGGCATATACCGCGAATATGGTATACTGGTTTTCGGCATAGACAGGAGGCGGAGATGGCAAGAAGAAAGCACAAATTACGGAAGAGAACGCTTCGAAGTGTCGCAACGCTACTGGTACTTCTGTTGACGGCGGCCGCGTTCCGAGTCGGAGCGGGCACAGCTGAGATAGCGGTACAACAGGAGAGCGTGGACGCTGTTTCAGAGAGCAGTGAGGCGATCGGTGTCATTGTGCCGCCGCCCGGAGAGTCGGAATTTCCGGTGCTCTCGGCAGCGGGCAGCTATACGGGACAGGCGGCTGTCGACATCAACCGCGGAGTCCCGAACTTTACGGCGGAGGAGCGGGAACTCGGCAGGGCGCGGGCCAAGGAGGGCTATGAGTCCTATGCGGCGCTCGACGCCCTCGGGCGCTGCGGCAGTGCGTTTGCGGTTCTGACCAAAGAGACGATGCCGACAGAACCGCGGGGCAGCATCGGCATGGTGCGTCCGAGCGGTTGGCACACAGTGCGTTATGATGATTTGATTGACGGGAAATTCCTCTATAACCGCTGTCATCTGATTGCCTACATGCTCTCCGGAGAAAATGCGAATCCGAATAACCTGATTACAGGCACGCGCTATTTGAATGTGGAGGGCATGTTGCCCTATGAGAAGCAGGTCGGAGATTTTATCCAAAACGGCGGCGGCGCTGTCCTCTACCGGGCAACACCTGTCTTTTCCGGAGATGAGCTGGTGGCGCGCGGCGTAGAACTGGAGGCAGAGTCCTTGGAAAAGGGAGGAATCCGCTTTCATGTGTTTCTCTACAATGTACAGCCGGGTATTGTGATTGACTATGCGACCGGAGAAAGTCGGCGGGAAGCGTGAAGGACAGAGGAGGTTCTTATGAAAGTGACATACTTAGGCCACAGCGGTTTTCTGTTGGAAGAGAAAGACCGCTACTTTATTTTTGACTATTATAAGGGTGAACTGCCACCGCTCGACAGGGAAAAAGAAGTACTTGTATTTTGCAGCCACTGTCACGGGGATCACTATAATCCGAAGATTTTTGACCTTCTCGATGAGAGGGGCCTGCGCTACCGGGCGGTGTTGGCAAACGATATCAGCGATGAAAAGCGGTTGTCGAAGATAGAGCGCTGTTTTGTGGATCCCGATCAATGCTATCGGCTTGAGAGAGGGATTCAGGTCGAGACGCTACTTTCCAACGACAGTGGCGTCGCGTTTATCGTGAGCACCGGAGAGGGAAGCATTTACCACGGCGGTGATTTGAACGACTGGTATTGGGAGGGAGAACCGGAGGAGGAGAACCGAGAGCTCCGCGCAATCTTTCACGCGGAGATTGAAAAAATCAAGGGCAGACATTTTGATCTTGCCTTTGTGCCGCTCGATCCGAGACTGGAAGCGCACTATGCGGACGGGCTCTTGTATTTCCTGGAACGTGTGGACTGCAATGAGGTCTTTCCGATACACTACTGGGGAGAGCCGAGTGTGATTCAGCGTTTTCTCACGGAATACCCGCGGTATAGCTCCCGCATCAAAAACACGGAGACAGCGAAAGGAGAAGAGATATGAAGTTTAAGATGATACACGAGAATTTGAATGTTGCGGATTTGGAGCGCTCCCTCCGCTTCTACAGCGAAGCCCTCGACTTACACGAGGTGAGACGAAAGACAACGGACGCTTTCATCATCGTGTATTTGAAGAGCGAGGTCGGGGAATTTGAGTTGGAACTCACCTGGCTGAAGGACCATCCGCAGCCTTACGACCTCGGCGAGTGCGAATTTCACCTTGCATTTCGGACGGACGATTTTGAGGCGGCTCACAAAAAGCACAAGGAGATGGGATGCATTTGTTTCGAAAACGAGGCGATGGGCATCTACTTCATCGAAGATCCGGACGGCTACTGGCTTGAGATTTTGCCGTAATGTGAGTTTGTTGTAACGAAAAAGGACAGAAAAGCGAAATCACGCTTTTCTGTCCTTTTATTTTGTGATGTCTGTGTCTGAGGGCGGTGGATCAAATTTGGCGGCGGCATGAAAGAAGCGAACATCCCGAACCTGTTCAAGCCGCAGTTCCCAGAAGGTTGCCTGAATGTCGTACCCTTTTCTCATCCAGCCGTTGTCTAAGGGGCTTAGATCAAAGACGCGCTCCCAATTTTTCTCTTTCATGCGGCGCTGCTCGGAAGGGGAAAGCGCCTCGTAGTGTGTCTCGAGGCAACGGTCTTCGTGCTCGGTATCGGAGAGGAGGCCGTTGTTTAAGATGATACACCAGTAGTCAAAATCGGATAAAAGAACATCTCGGTCGGGAATTTCGATTTCGAGGCAGGCAAAACGAGTCCCGTTGCAGCCGAACGCCCAGCGCTCTCTGCGGAGATCTAGCTTACGGTGTTTGCCGTCCTGTTGATAGAAGGCCCAGACCGGATAAGTGACCTCGTCAGGCGGCGGGCCGATGCGCCGTCTCATTTGCCGGACCAGCCAGTCGTACTGCTCGCGACAGTCTTTCATCAGTGAGAGATTAAAATCACAGCGATAGACGCCGGTTTTAAGAAGTTGCTGGTAGACGGCTTCTTCCTGACAAGTCCAAAGAATCATTCCGGCTCAGCTCTCCACGCGGTTCATATAGTAGTCCCAGCCGAAGACAGCCTTTTCGCAGCGGATACCAATCCGGTAGGAGGGGGTGACGAGCGTATCAAACTCTTCGGCCTGCGGGAATTCGATGCCGAGTTCCAAGAGAACACGGCCGTCGGCTCTTGTTTCGCTGAGAATCTGGAAGAGGTACACATCGCGGAACGAGGGGAACAGCGCCTCGACTTCGGCCGGGGAGAGCACGGTGTCCGGGACGGATTCGAGGAGCTTTCCGTCGGCATCGCGGTAGCGGTAGCCTTCTTTGACACTTTCCGTCAGCTGTCCGCCGATGAGGCGCAACTGTACGGGCCCCGCATAGCTCTTGGTGAAGTTTGTATTCTGCGAATTTTCCGGGAGGACAATGAGTGCCTCGAGTGTGAGCTGTATGCCGGCAGGGTTCAATTCGATTCCTGTGAGTACACAGTCGGAAAAAGAGAAGTGGGAGAATTCGTTGACAGATTGAAATTTCATGCTTGTCCTTTCGTAGGAGTGCAGTGCGCTCGGTCGGGTCCGCAAAGCGGAACGTTATCCAGTATAGTGTGCATGCGTAACAACTGCAATCATGACATTGGTACCGGGGCGAGGGGGGAGCGAAAGAAAAACCGGCACAGTCTGCTCGGACTGTGCCGGTTTGAAAAGAGGATTGCGTTGATGTCGGCTTAGAGCGCGGAATTGTCGGGAGCGCTGTCCTGTGCGGGTGGTTCTTCGGTGCCGTTTTCAGCGGTGGGAACTTCCGGCTCTTCAGGTGCGGGAGTTGTACTTTCCGGCAGCGCCGTACCTGTCGCAGCGTTTTCTGCCTGTGCGGCTTTGGCGGCCTTCGCTTCTTTGGCTTCCTTCAGCTTCTCACTTTCCTTCTTGATTTCCTCGGAAGCGGACTTTACAACCGTAGTGGTCGCCTGTGCGACGGTCTTGGAGAGATTTTTGCTCGCATCCATGACCTCGGTCAGTGTGTCCTTTGAGAGCTTGCCGCCGGAGAGTGCCATTGCGCCGAAAACGGCGGTCGCAATACCGGCGAGGAGGTCGAACAAGAAGCCGATGCCAATGTGAACGCTGACGCCGTAGCTTTTCAGCGCAGCGCCCTGTGAACCGAACACGCGGCTCAGGTTGAGGAGGTTGATCAGCATAATCAAGGTCTGCAGTGCGCCGATGACGGCAACGCCGGTCGCAAAGTTTCTCGGCAGCGCTGTTTTATTGTCCTGTAGGCAGGCGAGGACAATCGCGATAACGCCGAGTACTGCGATGAAGGTCCCGTCGCCCTGGGTGCCGCGAATGCTCATGGCGCCGAAGAATCCGGCAGAGACACTCGCCCAGGGGAGGAAGGCTCCGAGAATTGCAACAGCCGAGGAAATGATGATAAGCAAGCGATTTCGATTCATGACATATCTCCTTTCTATGCCATATAACTATAGCATACTTTCATAAAACGTGACATATTGAACATGATAGATCTGTTTAAGACCTTGATTGTGTAAAACACACAAAACGGATTCACAAAGCACTTTCTTTTTGGTACGATGATACAGAAGTCAACAGTTGCTCTCGAAAGGAGAACCCAATGGAACAGAAGCTGCCCAAGAGAAGTGAAGTTGCGGTGGAACAAACCTGGAAGCTGGAGGATGTCTACCCGGATGTACAGGCCTTTGAAGAAGATCTGAAGCGCGGCCTCGCCCTTGCGGACGAAATTGCAGGCTATGAGGGAAAACTCGGCGACGGTGCAGATGTGCTCTTAAAGGTCTATGAGCTCTACCAGGAGTGCAAGAAGACAGACTACCGCTTCTTCGGCTATGCGATGATGCGGAGTGATGTGGACACCGGAAATGCGGACAACCTCGCGCTTTTACAGAAAGCACAGAGTGCGGATGTAAAGATCCTCGAGAAGACGGCTTTTATCGAGCCGGAAGTGCTGGCGCTCGGCGAGGAGAAGATGAACACCTACTACGAGAGCTGCCCGGCGCTCCGCGCATTTAAGATTACGATTGACGATGCGATCCGTCTTGCGCCGCACACGCTGAATAAGAGCGAGGAGAAGCTGCTCGCGGCGGCAAACATCATGGCCCTCGCCCCCTATCAGAGTTTCTCGATGCTCCAGAATGCGGACATGAAGTTTCCGACGGTGAAGGACGGCGACGAGGAAGTGCAGATCACGAACGGCAGATTTACGCTGCTCGAGGCATCTCCGAACCGTGAGCTCCGCAAGGAAGTTTTTGAGCAGTACTACGGAACCTATAAGAGCTTCCGCAACACCATTGCGTCGCTCTACGATGCGCAGATGAAGCAGCTCTATTTCTTCGCGAAGGCGAGAGGTTATAAGAGCTCCTTTGAGGCGGCGGTCGGCAGAGACAATGTGTCTCCGCAGGTCTGTGAGCGGCTGCTCTCGAGCGTTCACAAGAATATTGCGCCCTTCCACCGCTATATGGCACTCAGAAAGAAGATGCTCGGCGTGGATGAGCTTCACATGTACGATATCTACGCGAACATGTTAAAGGACTACGAGCGCAGCGTGACTTACGAGGAGGCAAAAGAGATGCTGCTCGAGGGTCTTGCACCGCTCGGCGAGCACTACCTTGAGCTGCTCCGCGAGGCGTTTGAGAATCGCTGGATCGATGCGGTCGAGAACGAGGGCAAGCGTGTCGGCGCATACTGCAACTCGGTCTATGCGACCCATCCCTTTGTCCTGATGAACTTTAACAATACCTTTGAAGATGCCTTTGTGCTTGCGCATGAGCTGGGTCACGCAATGCACTTCTGGCACTCCGACCACAGTCACGACTTCTTCAACGCACAGTATAAGATGTTTGTCGCGGAGGTCGCTTCGATTACCAACGAGGTCCTGTTGAACCACTACCTGATCGGTAAGGCGGAGTCCCGCGAGGAGAAGGCGTATCTCATCAACCACCTGCTTGACAGCTTCAAGGGCACGCTGTTCCGCCAGGCAATGCTCGAAGAGTTCGAAATCGAGAGCAATCGGATGTCGGAGACAGGTGTGCCGATCACGGCGGATACGCTTTCCGAGCTCTATCTCCGCCTGAACAAGGAGTACTACGGTCCGGCTATGATATCCGACCCGCTGATCGGCGAGGAGTGGAGCCGTGTGCCGCACATGTACATGAACTTCTACTGCTACCAGTACGCGACGAGTTTTGCGGCTTCGGTTGCGGTCGCAAAGCGCATCCTGACCGAGGGAGAGCCGGCACTCAAGGATTACATCCGCTTCCTCTCCGCAGGTTGCACGGACGATCCGGTCAGTATCCTGAAGATTGCAGGCGTGGATCTTTCGACCGAGAAGCCGGTTGAGGACGCGATGAAGTACTTTGATGAACTGCTGACACAGCTCGAGGAGCTGGCAGAGTAAATCACGAGAGGCGCCCGAAGGGGCGCCTCTTTTTGTGCCGTGCTTCAGGCTGCTTAGGAGAGCAGCGGGGGGCACAGAGCAGAAGAGGGAGGAAAACAATGGCAGTTACATTTTTTGCGGCGCTTGCGCGCATGAAGTATATTGACCGCTGGGCATTGATGCGGGCGAGCCGGCGCGAGAACCTGAGCGAGCATGCGGCCGAGGTCGCGATTCTCGCCCATGCGCTCTGTGAGATCGGAAATTTGCGCCACGGCAGACAGCTAAACGCCGAGCGCGCGGCCGTGATCGGTTTATTCCACGACGCGAGCGAGATTATTACCGGCGATATGCCGACGCCGGTCAAGTACGGCAGCGCGGCGCTCCGCGAAGCGTATCATGCGGCGGAGGAGAGGGCGACGGAGAGTTTACTTGCGCGTCTGCCGAAGGATCTCGCGGCGGTCTATGCGCCCTTACTCGGTGTGGTCACCGCAGCGGAAGAAGGCGGAGAGGAAGAACTCTATCTTTGGCGGCTCGTCAAGGCAGCGGATAAGCTCTCGGCCTATATTAAGTGCCTGGAGGAGGAGAGTGCGGGTAACACCGAGTTCCGTACGGCAAAGCGCAGCATAGAGGCAGAGCTTAAGCGGCTCGCTGTAGAATTGCCGGAGCTTCGGGATTTTATGGAGAATTGCCTGCCGCCTTACGGCAATACGCTGGATGAGCTTTCCGTACAGGGTGACTGGGATGAAAAAAAGCATACGGAGACAGTGCCGGATGCAGAGGCGTAACGCGAACAAAAATTAGCGCCTCTAAAGTTAAAAAAATTTGACTTTTCCGGAAAAGATGGTATTCTGGAATAAACAAATGAACAAATGCTCATATGTTCAAATGTGATAGATGCTTGCAAATTCAGAGGAGGAGATATGCCGGAGAAAGTCAGACAGCAGGTGCCGAGCGAAGATCAGCTCTACGATCTCGCCGAGCTCTTTAAGGTTTTCGGGGATTCGACGCGAATCCGCATTCTATACCGCCTGTTTTCGGGAGAGTACGGCGTGAATGAGCTCGCGGAGAGTCTGAACCTGACGCAGTCGGCCGTTTCCCACCAGCTGAAACTGTTAAAGCAGGCGAGGCTGGTGCAGGCGCGCCGCGAGGGGAAGTCGATGATCTATGCGCTCGCCGATGACCATGTGAGCACGATGATCGGGCAGGGCTTGGAACACATTGCAGAATAAGGAGACGAAAGATGAAAAAGAAGTTTGCTTGTGAGATTGATTGTGCAAATTGCGCGCAGAAGGTGGAAGATGCTATCCGGAAGGTGGACGGCGTCGTGGATGTGAAGGTGAATTTCCTGATGCAGAAGTTCACACTTGAGGCGGAGGACGCGTCGTTTGAGCAGGTTTTGGATGCCGCAATCCGGGCCGGACAGCAGGTTGAGGCGGACTTTACGGTGGCGCGCTGATAGATAGGAGGAAGAGGCATGAATCGCAAACAACAGGCGTTGCTTCGGCGCATTCTGATTGCGGTGGCGTGCTATGTGGCGCTGCTGCTTTTTGAGAAGAGCGGCACAGCCGAACGACTGCACATACCGGAATGGTGTAGCGCCGCGCTTTTTCTGGTGCCGTACCTCCTGGTGGGGCGGGATGTCATTGTCAAGGCACTCAAAAATATCCGGAACGGCCAGGTCTTTGACGAAAACTTTCTCATGCTGATTGCGACGGTCGCCGCCTTCGGCATCCGCGAGTATTCGGAAGCCTGCGCGGTCATGATTTTTTATCAGGTCGGCGAGCTCTTTGAATCGCTGGCGGTCGGAAAATCCAGAGCTTCGATTACGGCGATGATGAGCATTGCGCCGGAATCGGCCAATGTGGAGCGGGACGGGAAAATCCAGGAAGTGGATCCGGATGAGGTAGAGGTCGGTGAGATGATTCTGATCCGCCCCGGCGAAAAGGTGCCGCTTGACGGCATTGTCCTCGAGGGAAGTTCTTTTCTCGACACGGCGGCGCTGACCGGTGAGCCGGTGCCGCGCGAGGTGCGCCCCGGCGATGCGGTGATCAGCGGCTGTGTGAACGGGGAGACCGCACTTCGCGTGAAGACAAGCAAGGCCTATGAGGACTCGACGGTCTCGCGGATTCTGCAGCTGGTCGAGAGCGCGAGCGAGAAGAAGACCCGCATGGAAAATTTCATCACCCGCTTTGCGCGCTGGTATACACCGATCGTGACGGTCACGGCACTCCTGCTGGCACTTATCCCGCCACTTTTCTTCGGCGCTCCGGCGGCGTCCTGGATAAAGCGCGCCTGCATTTTCTTAATTGTCTCCTGTCCCTGCGCACTGGTCATCTCGGTGCCGCTCGGCTTCTTCGGCGGCATCGGTGCGGCGTCCAAGCGCGGCGTTCTCGTCAAGGGCTCTAACTTTCTCGAGACCGCTGCGGAGTTAAAGACGCTGGTCTTTGATAAGACCGGTACGCTGACCCGGGGAGAGTTCCGTGTGGTCGGGATTCACCCCGCGGAAGGATGCAGCGAGGAGGAACTTCTCTCGATGGCGGCGCACGGAGAGAGCCTCTCTTCGCATCCGATTGCCCAATCCATTTTACAGGCCTATGGCGGTGAAATTGACCGCGCGCGTCTCGGTGAGATGCATGAGGCGGCCGGGCACGGACTCGAGGGCATGTTGGACGGCAGAGAGTTGCTTCTCGGCAATGAAAAGCTCCTTGCGAGCCGTGACATTGCCTTTTCGGCAGTCAAGGAGCACGGAACCGTGGTATACGCCGCACACGGCGGCAGTTATGTGGGACATATCATCATTGCGGATGTCGTGAAGCCGGGCGCCGCGGCGGCACTCCGTCAGCTCCGCGAAGTCGGCATCGAGAAGCTGGTCATGCTGACCGGCGACCGGAAGGATGCCGCAGAGGCGATTGCCGCGGAGGTCGGTGTCGACACGGTCTATCACGACTTGCTGCCCGCGGATAAGGTTGAGAAAGTCGAGGCTCTGCTCGCGGCCGAGAAGAAGAACGAAAAGATCGGCTTTGTCGGCGACGGTATCAACGACGCGCCGGTGTTGATGCGCGCGGATGTGGGCATTGCAATGGGCTCGCTCGGCAGCGACGCGGCCATCGAGGCTGCGGATCTTGTCATCATGGACGACGAGCTCTCGAAGATCGCGGACATCATCCGCATTTCGAGAAAGACAGTTCGCATCGTGCGGCAGAATGTCGCCTTTGCGTTGATTGTCAAGGCGGCGGTCCTGATTCTCGGCATCTTCGGTCTCGCGAATATGTGGGAAGCAGTCTTCGGCGATGTCGGCGTGACGGTGATTGCCGTGCTGAACGCGATGCGCGCGCTCACACCGCCGTCCGCTCGGCGCTGAGGCAGCGCTCAATTTCTTCGAGAAAATGAAGCATCAGATCATTCGGAACGGTTCCTTTTTTCAGGATGTAACCGATCCGCATGGTCTGATTTTTATTGTGCCTGTCTTCGCGAAACGGAATCGCGACATAGTCGGAGCCGTTTAAGTCGCGGCTTATGATGCCCGAGCAGAGGGTGTAGCCCTGAATGGAGCGCATAAGATTTAAGTTGGTCGCGCGGTCGGAGGTCTTGATGACGCGCGGGTAGTCGCGGTCGCTCAAAATTTCCTCGGCGAGAAAAGCAGAGCTGTCTTCGCCCTGGTCAAACTGAATGCAGGGGTAGGGCTGCAGTTCTTCGAAGCTAATCGAGGCGAGAGAGGCCAGCGGGTGGTCTTTGTAGAGATAGACATAGGCGTTGCACTCAATCAGCGGGTGGAATTCGAGTAGTTCCTCGCGGAAAATTTTTGAGAGAAAGCGGTGGTTAAAGCTGCTCTCATAGAGGATGCCGACATCGGACTTGCTGCTGATCACGTTGCGGATGACATCGATCGTGCGGGTCTCGAGCACCGAGAACTGGTACGCATTCGTGTCAAAGTGTCGGGTCATATTGGCAAAGGCCTGGGTCACAAAGGAGTAGTGCTGGGTCGAGATGGAAAAGCGCTGCCGGATCTGGCGGGAAGCGCCGAAGCGATCCATCAGGAGCTCATATTGCTGGTGAAGTTCTCTCGCGCGCGCCAGAAATTCCGTGCCGTCCGGTGTCAGGCTGATGCCGCGTGAGTTTCGGTTAAAGAGACGGAAGCCCAGTTCTTCCTCGGCCTCTTTGACGGCGTTCGTGAGAGCGGGCTGTGAGAGGAAGAGTTTTTCCGCGGCGCGGTTGATACTGCCGGCATCGGCAATTTCTGTGAGATAATAGATTTGCTGAAGAGTCATGACAGCCTCCCGATATATCTTGAATTGATAACGTAGCGTGTAATCGCATTTGATACTAACATGCAAAACCCGGCGAAACAAGGTCATCGCCGCGGCAAAACGGGCGCGGCGGCGCAACAGGAAATAAGCGCGGGCAAGATAGAGAGAAAGCGGTGAAGACAGAGCGCGATTGAATTGAAAGAGGCAGGGTTTCAGGACAGGAAAAGAGCTCGTCGCCGGAAAGACCGGAGACGAGCTCTTGTTGGATAAGTTGCAAGAAGAACTACGCTTTACTCTCCCCGAGCGCGTCGGGAGGAAAGCGAGCGTGTAAGTTCCGGTGTTCGCCGAAAAGCTTGTTCCGAATTTGTGCCATTCTCGCAAGCGGTCATTGCGGCAAAGGCAGGATCAGAGTTTCTCTAAGAGAGAAATCATCTCGAGCGCAGCGACCGCGCATTCGAAGCCTTTGTTGCCGGCCTTCGAGCCTGCGCGGAGCAGTGCCTGCTCGAGCGTGTCGCAGGTCAGAACCCCGAAGAGCACGGGGAGACCGCTCTCCAGGCCGACAGCGGCCAGACCCTTGGAGACTTCGTTGCAGACATAGGTATAGTGGTCGGTATCGCCGCGAATGACCGCGCCGAGCGCAAGGACCGCGTCGTACTTGCCGCTCTCCGCCATTTTTTTTGCGACGAGCGGAAGCTCAAAGGCGCCGGGCACCTTGACCAGTGAAATCTGTGCGGGGAGCACGCCGTGGCGGAGCAGAGCGTCCTCCGCACCGTCAATCAGACGGGAGACCACAAGGTCGTTAAAGCGCGCAGCAACGATACCGATGCGGATTTTTTCGGGGGACTCGAGATGTAAGCTTCCTTCGTAAAGGTTCATGGCAGTATCCTCTCTTTCACGGATTCGGTTTTCTGGGTGTCTGTTCGCAAAGGGGTTCAGCAGCTCTCGCGGAGCAGGGTCGCATCCAAAAGATGCCCCATGCGGTGCCGCTTGGTGCGGAGGTAGCGGATATCATGGCGGTTTGCGGGAATTTCGAGCGGGACGCGTGCCGCAACCGGAATGCCGAAGTCCGTGAGCTGGGCGATTTTATCGGGGTTATTGGTCATAAGGTGCAGAGACCGCACGCCGAGGGCGCGGAGCATGGCGGCCGCCGGGGCGTAGTTCCGGAGATCGTCCGGAAAACCGAGCGCGCGGTTGGCCTCGACGGTGTCGAGCCCCTGTTCCTGGAGCGCATAGGCTTTCAGCTTGTTGAGGAGGCCGATACCGCGTCCCTCCTGGCGGAGATAGAGGAGCACGCCCTCACCCGCCGCCTCAATCTGCCGGAGAGCGCGCTGTAGCTGTTCGCCGCAGTCGCAGCGCTTCGAGCCGAAGACATCGCCGGTCATGCACTCGGAGTGCATGCGGCAGAGCACTGCCTCTTTTCCGGCAATATCGCCCTTGACGAGTGCGAGGTGTTCGAGCCCGCTCAGCGGATCGAGAAAGCCGTGAATTTGAAAGTCACCGAAGGCACTCGGGAGGGAAGCGTTCGCAACTTCTTCGAGCGCGTAGTCGTAGCGCTCGCGGTAGCGGACCAGATCCTCGATGCTGATGATGCTGAGGTCCTCGCGCTCGGCGAAGGTAAGCAGTTCTTTGGTCCGCATCATCTCGCCGTCCTCGCGCATTATCTCGCAGCAGAGGCCGGCTGGCTTTAGTCCCGCGAGGCGGCAGAGGTCAACGGTCGCCTCGGTGTGGCCGCGGCGCTCGAGCACGCCGTGCGGACGCGCGAGGAGCGGAAAGAGGTGTCCCGGGCGGCGGAAATCCGAGGGAACGGCGTCTGCGGCAACCAGTTTCCTTGCGGTCAGGGCGCGCTCGGCGGCGCTGATGCCGGTCGTGGTCTCGATATGGTCAATCGAGACCAGAAAGGCAGTCTCGTGGTTATCGCTGTTTACGGCGGACATCGGCGGCAGACCGAGCTTTTTTGCATAGTCCGCGGCCACCGGGAGGCAGATCAGGCCGCGCGCAAGTCCGGCCATCCGATTCACGAGTTCCGCAGAGGCAAATTCGGCGGCGCAAATCAGGTCGCCCTCGTTTTCGCGTGAGGGGTCATCGATGCAGACAATCAGTTTTCCGGCGCGAAGATCCGAGAGCGCCTGTTCAATCGTTGAAAATCCCATGGCAGAAGTCCTTTCTCTTATTGTGGCAAACGGTTTCAGTAACCGAGTTTGCGAAGCCAGTCCTCGCTGATCCGGTTCTTTGCGTCTGCGCCGCCCTCTCCTGCGAGGGAGAGGGCGCGCAGCACATATTTGCCGAGCAGGTCGGTCTCGAGGTTCAGCATGTCACCCGGCCGTTTTGCGGCGAGGGTTGTGACTGCGGCTGTGTGCGGAATCACGGAGACCGAAAATCGGTCCTTGTCGACGGAGACTACCGTCAGGCTGATGCCGTCGATTGCGACGGACCCTTTTTCGACGACGCCCTGTAAGATAGCGGGGACTGCGCGAATCGAAAAGAGCAGGGCGTTATTCTCGCAGTGGATGCCGAGCAGTTCGCCGGTGCCGTCGATGTGGCCGCTCACAAAGTGCCCGCCGAGGCGCCCGTTGACCGGGAGCGCGCGCTCCAGATTGACCTGACTTTTTGCGCGAAGCATACCGAGATTCGAGCGCCGCAGCGTCTCCGGCATGACATCTGCCGTAAAAGACTGCGCGGTGAAAGAGACGACGGTGAGACAGACGCCGTTGACTGCGATGCTGTCTCCCATAGAGAGGCCTTCAAGCACCGTTTGAGCGGCGATGGTGAGCTGATGCTTTTCGGAAAAGTTGAGAAGCGTGCCGCGCTCCTCAATGAGGCCGGTAAACATAATCAGAGATCTCCTTCGATGCACACATCGGCGCCAATAGAGCGGATGTGCAGATTTTTGAGGGCAAACGCATCCGGTGGGTACGGCACGCCGCTTCCGCCGAGCGCCGAGGGGGCGGTTTTCCCGCCGAAGAGTTTCGGGGCGATATAGGCCTGTACGCGCTGCACGAGACCGGCGCTGAGCAGTGCCCAGCCGAGTTCCGCGCCTCCCTCGACCAGCACCTCGTTGATGCCGCGCGCGCCGAGCGCTGTGAGCAGGGCGCGGAGGTCAACGCGCTTGCCGGGAAAGGTGAGGACTTCACAGCCGGCGGCAAGATAGGCTTTGTGGCGGGCCGTATCGCTCACGCAGCAGGCGAGCAAGGTCGGGACTTCTTTGGCGGTCTTTACGAGGGCACTGTCAAGCGGTGTCCGGAGACCGGAGTCACAGATCACACGGAGCGGATTTCGCCCGCCCGGAATGCGGCAGGTCAAGAGAGGGTCGTCCTGCAGTACGGTATTGATGCCGACCATCACGGCGCCCACCGCAGCGCGGGTCCGGTGCACCTCTGCGCGCGCGGCCTCGCCGGTAATCCAGCGGGACGCGCCGGAGGCACAGGCGGTTTTGCCGTCGAGTGTCATCGCGTATTTCAGAACGACAAAGGGGAGGCCGGTTCTGATATGGTGAAAAAAGGGAGCGTTCAGCGCATCGCACGCGGATTCCGACACATGTTCCGTGACGGCGATACCGCCCTGCCGGAGCGCGGTAATGCCCTTGCCTGCGACCAGCGGGTTCGGGTCGCTGCTTCCCACAAACACCGCGCGGATGCCGGCAGCGAGAATCGCCTCGGTGCAGGGGGGCTGCTTGCCGGTATGACAGCAGGGTTCCAGTGTCACATAGAGTGCGGCACCCGTCGGAGAGAGGCCGCGCTGAAGGCAGTCTTCGAGCGCGGCGCGCTCGGCGTGCAGGCCGCCGTAGACGGCGTGATAGCCCTCGCCGATGATTTCGCCGTCTCGTACGAGGACTGCGCCGACCAGCGGATTCGGCGCGGTGTGACCGCGGCCGCGCTCTGCGAGCGAAATGGCGCGGCGCATAAAAGTTTCGTGCATGAGACCTCCTTTCGGCAATGAAAAAAGCCCCGGCGTAAAGCTCGGGGCAAGTAGAAAAAAGCCCTTGGAATTTCCATTCCAAGGGACTTTTGACTATGGAGGGTGCGTTGCTTCTTCCATCCAGACTATACTGTCGGCTCCGGAATCTGACCGGATCATGCCTTTCGGCTCGCGGGCTGTACCGCCGGTAGGGACTTTCACCCTGCCCTGAAGACTACAGGCTCAGTATAGAATAGCAGAGCAGTTCTGTCAAGATTCGCGATACTTGGCCATCATACTTTTGAAGAGCTCGGCGGTGGAGGGCGGTGTGAAGGTGATCGCATTGGCGCCGGCCGCGATGGTTGCCTGAATGCTCTCTTCGGTATTGCCGCCGCTCGCAATGATCTGGACTTCCGGAAAATCGCGGCGGATTTTCTGTACCAGCGCCGCGGTGCCGGGACCTGCCGCGACATTCAGGATACTCGCGCCGCTTGCAAGGCGCGCGGCGATATTGGTCTCTTCGCTGATGACCGTGATGATGACCGGAATATCCACGACCTTGGTCACGGCGAGGAGGTTTAAGTCGCTGATCGGCGCATTCAGGACGATGCCCATGGCACCCTGGCCCTCGGCATCCTGTGCGAGCGAGAGCGTGCGAAGTCCCTTCGTCGTGCCGCCGCCGCAGCCGCAGAAGACGGGGATATAGGAGCCGTTGATCAGTGCGTGACTGATGGCCGACTGCGGGGTAAACGGGTAGACCGCGAAGACCGCATCGGCGTCACAGTTCCGGATAATCGCGAGATCGGTCGTGAAGACCAGGGACTTGATGCGCCGCCCGTTGACCACGATGCCGCTTGCCTGATAACAGGAGAGAGGCAGTTGTTCAAACCAAAAAGTTTCTTTCTTTATAAGGCTGTCGCTGAAAAAAGACAAGCGGATTTCCGGTTTACACTTTTCTGTTTGCAAAAAAAGTTTTATGATAAGGAAATCTTAAGGCAAGCAAGGTAAAGGAAGAATCGGAACATGAGATTGATGCGACAATTCGGCATTATCGCGGGCATGACTTGTGTCGGCGAGTTAATGCATTATTTTATACCGCTGCCGGTGCCCGGCAGTATCTACGGCCTGGCGCTCATGATGATTGCGCTGATGACAGGGATGATAAAGCTGGAGAGTGTGCTCGAGACCTCGCAGTTTCTGATTGATGCGATGCCGCTCATGTTCATTCCGGCCGGTGTGGGACTCATGACAGCCTGGGGGCAGCTCCGGACCATCATTCTGCCGGTCACCGTCGTGACCTTTGTTTCGACCGTCCTGGTCATGGGTATCACAGGGCGCGTGACCGAAATTCTGCTCGCCGTGACGGCGCGCGGACGGGCAAAAGGCGAGACAGCTTCTCAGGAATTAAAGGAAGAGGTTCTCGCCGAGGAAAATGTAATCGCCGAAGAGCTGCGGGAAGCGGCAAAACACGAGACGGAAAAAATCAAGCACCTGTTGCACGGCGAGGTGACCAAGAGCGAAGAGACAGAGGCAACGGGCGGCGCCGCACGGTCAGAGTCTGCCGCAGCGGGAGAGACAGCGAAAACGGAACGCACTGCCGCTGCGGAAGCGGCAGCGCACGGGAAGAAAAGGAGGAAGCATCATGGGCATGGATGAGGCGATGAATGAAGTGATTCGAAACTCGACCATCATAGGCATCGTCATCAGTCTGCTCGCCTTTGATATCGGCAGCGTACTGCGCGCCAAGACGGGGCTTGCGGTGCTGAATCCGCTGCTGATCTCGATTATTCTGGTCATCGGCTTCATGGTTGCGTTTAACATTGACTACGGAAGCTACATCCGGAGCGCGCGTTATCTCAGCTACCTTCTGACGCCGGCGACGGTGGCGCTCGCCGTGCCGCTCTACCAGCAGCTGCAACTTCTGAAGGACAATCTGCTTGCGGTCGTGCTCGGCGTCCTGGCAGGTGTGCTCACAAGCCTCGGTTCGATTCTCGTGCTCTGCGCGCTGTTTCATATGAACCATGTGGAGTATATCACGCTGTTGCCGAAGTCCATCACGACGGCAATCGGTATGAGCGTAGTTGAGGAGCTCGGCGGCTATACGACCATCACCGTGGCTTCGATTATTGTGACCGGTATTCTCGGCAATGTGCTTGCCGACCCGATTTGTCATCTGTTCGCGATTCACAGCCCGATTGCCAAGGGACTCGCGCTCGGCACTTCGGCACATGCAATCGGCACCTCGAAGGCAATGCAAATCGGTGAAATCGAGGGTGCCATGGCAGGACTCGCGATTGTAGTCAGCGGTATCATGACCGTGGTCGGCGCTTCAATCTTTGCCACGTTCCGCTGAGACAGCGCAAACACTGCCGCAGGTTTAATGCAAGGCAGCGGCCATTTCATAGAGAGGTCCGCTTTCATAGGCGGGAAGCAAAGCGCAGGCATAGTCCCGCGCTTTTTCTGTTTCCGGGGGAAGTTCCAGCGTTTCGGTTTTTTCGAGCAGCTGCGCGCGACCGCTCTGCCGGAGATACTCCCGGAAAGAGTTGAGTTTCAGCGCAGAGAGCGGGTCGGAGAGCACGGGCATGAAGATGCGGTCACAGAGTTCCAGGAGCTCGAGTGCGCGGCGACCGAAGGCGCCGAAATCCAGAACCATGCTGCGGTAGCCGCTCTCCCGCGCGATGCGCTGCAAGAGGGCAGCGAATTCTTCCGGGGGGAGCAGAGACAAATCTTCCGCACAGCGCACCGGCGGCAGCAGATCCAGCGCGCCGAAGACGGAGAGTTTGCTCTGTAAAACGGGCCAGCTGTAGCGACCGCTGCTGTGGGCAAATAAAAGTTCCGAGAGACTTTCGGCGGCATCCGGCGCAATTTGCGCATAGACGCCGGCGTAGTCTTCGAGCGAGAAAAGCAGGGTCTTGCCCTGTGCGGCGCGCGCGAGTCCGAGGGAGAGGGCGAAGGTGGTCTTGCCGCAGCGGTGAACGGGAGAGTAGATGCCCAGGATTTCGCAGTCGCCGCGCTGAACCGGGGAGAGAGCTCCCGGTCTTGCGGTTGCATAGAGTTGCATGACGCGGCGCGCAAGGGCGTCGGCTGGGCGATAAGAAAAGACAGCGGGAACCGGGAGCGCATTTTGACAGCGCTCGCTGACAAAGCCGTCTTCGCTCAGCAGGATGGCCATGCTTTGGCCGAGCAGGCCCTGCATTTCTTCGGCAAAGTGCTCGGAAAACAGCAGTAACTCCACATCGGCACGCGTGCGAAAGGCGCGGAACGCTTCGAGTGCGGAGAAGGCGTAGACGGGAAGGCCGAGACTCTTTCGCTGGTTCCAGAAGTCGGCAAGGCGTCCGGCGTAGTCGGCGTCGGGGTGTAAAAGAACGGCACAGCGTCGCATGAGAAAAACCTCCTTTGGGGGTGTCAGAAGAAAAGGGTGTGAAGAAGCGGGGTTTCGGAGAGCAGCTTTAGGAGCGCAAAGCCGACAAAGAAAAAGGGGGCAAGCGGCAGCTGTTCACAGCGCCGATCGGCGAGCAGCAGCCAGAGCGCCGGCAGAGTGGCGGCGAGGAGGCTCAGAAAAAAGAAGCCTAGAAAAGCGGAGAGCCCCAGATAGGCGCAGCAGAGACCGAGGAGCTTGACATCGCCCGCGCCGAGGAGATGCAGGCGGAACCAGGGATAAAAGAGAAGGGCAGCGAGGCAGAGGCGGAGCAGGAAGTGCGGATTCTGTGTCGCCATACCCGGGAGCAGGGCCAACAGGAGAAGGCGGTTTGGAATACGGCGTTCTTTCAAATCCGAAATCGAGAATAGTGGCAAAAAGAGGGCGAGCGGAGAGAGTTGTAAAAGCATAAAATCCTCCTTTTATTGCTTTGTCAAATGTCGGAAAAAAAGCTATACTTGTAGCATAAAAAACAATCGTTGCGCGGAGGGAGTATGGCAGAAGTCAACAGAGGTATGGGTGTCATCACAGAGACGGATTGTTATCTGTTCGGGCAGGGAACGCACTACGAGATTTATAAGAAGCTCGGTGCACATCCCATGACGCGGGACGGCGTAGCAGGGTATTACTTTGCGGTCTGGGCGCCGCACGCGCGCGCGGTGAGCGTGGTCGGCGAGTTCAACGACTGGCAGGCAGAGGCAAACCCGTGTGCGGAAATTTTTGAGGGCGGCATCTGGGAGTGCTTTATCCCGGGACTTCATGCGGGCATGCTCTATAAGTTTGCCCTGCGGAGTGCGGCGGGAGAACTCTTATTTAAGGCGGACCCCTATGCGCGGAGCGCGGAATTCCGCCCGGGAACGGCGTCGAAACTTGCGGACGAACCCTGGGAATACGCTTGGAAGGACGACGCGTGGATGCAGCAGAGGGCAAAGCAGAATCCACGGCAGGAAGCGATCAGTATCTACGAGTGTCACCTCGGTTCCTGGCGGCGGGGCGATGAAAACGAGCGGGACGGTTTTCTCTCCTATGAGACCCTGGCGCGGGAACTTTCGGCCTATGTCAAGGACATGGGCTATACCCATGTGGAACTCATGGGCATTGCGGAGTACCCGTTTGATGGGAGCTGGGGTTATCAGGTGACCGGTTACTATGCGCCGACTTCCCGCTACGGGAGCCCGGCGGAATTTCAGGCCTTTGTCGATACGCTGCATGTAGCAGGCATCGGTGTGATTCTCGACTGGGTTCCGGCGCATTTCCCGCGCGATGCCTTCGGCCTTGCGGATTTCGACGGACAGGCGCTCTATGAATATGCGGATACCAGAAAGGGAGAGCATCCCGACTGGGGCACCAAGGTCTTTGACTACAGCAAGACGGAGGTCAAGAACTTCCTGATTGCGAACGCGCTC
This sequence comes from Stomatobaculum sp., assembly GCF_057248925.1. NCBI lineage: Bacteria > Bacillati > Bacillota > Clostridia > Lachnospirales > Lachnospiraceae > Stomatobaculum > Stomatobaculum sp. The sequence continues at coordinate 4,804 of NZ_DBHIHF010000013.1, read as the reverse complement.
TACTGGATGAACGAGTACCATGTGGACGGACTCCGCGTGGATGCCGTCGCGTCTATGCTCTATCTGGACTACGGTCGCCGGGACGGACAGTGGTGCCCGAACCAATACGGCGGCAACGAAAATCTGGAGGCGATAGAGTTCTTCAAGCACTTAAACTCTGTGATTGCCGGTCGCAAGGACGGCAGCATGATCATCGCGGAGGAGAGCACGGCTTGGCCGCTGGTCACCCACAGTCCCGAGGAAAACGGGCTCGGCTTCACCTTCAAGTGGAACATGGGCTGGATGCACGACTTCCTCGAGTACATGAAGTTGGATCCCTACTTCCGGCGCGATAACCACAACAAGATGACCTTCGGCCTCACCTATTTCACGAGCGAGAACTATGTGCTTGTGCTCTCGCACGATGAGGTGGTGCATCTCAAGTGCTCGATGATCAATAAGATGCCGGGCATCTACGAGGACAAGTTCTCGAATCTGAAGTGCGGCTACAGCTATATGATCGGTCACCCGGGCAAAAAGCTGCTCTTTATGGGACAGGAGTTTGCGCAGTGGCACGAGTGGGATGAGAAGGTCTCGCTGAACTGGGAGCTGTTAAACGAGGCGCCACACCGGGATATACAGAACTTTGTGCGGGGGCTCCTGCAGCTGTACCGCTCGCATCCGGCGCTGTACCGTCTGGACAACGACTGGCAGGGCTTTGAGTGGATCAATGCGGACGATGCGGACCGTTCGATCTTCTCTTTCCTCCGCCGAGATGAGAGTCGGAAAAAGTCGCTGCTCTTTGTGATTAACTTCACGCCGGTTGCGCGCGAGGACTATCGTGTCGGCGTGCCGCACGCAGGAAGTTACCGGCTGATTCTGGATGAGCACGAGGGGCTCTATACGCTTCAGAAGAAGCGCGCGGTCTCCTATCGCGCAAAACCGGGTGAGTGCGACCAGAGACCGTTCTATCTGGAGGCGCCGCTGCCGGCGTACGGTGTGCGGATTTTCGAGTTTGATGAGACGAAGAAACCGGCGGCGAAGAAACCGGTGGGAAGTAAGAAAGCCGCGACCGAGAAGGTGACGGGAGCAAAGAAAACGGCGGCTAAGAAGGCAACGGGGACAAAGAAACCGGCAACCGAGAAAGCGGCAAGGAAGAAAACCGCGGCGAAGAAGACTCAGGGTTCGCGGAGTGCCTCCAAGAAGACGGCATCTTCCGCGGAGTGATTCGGTTCTTCCGTGCGGTGAAAGAGGCGGCGGAGCAATCCGCCGCTCTTTTTTTGCGGAAGTTCCTCGGCACTGACCTCCCGGACTTCGCTGACGAGGGGATCAAGCGGCGGCGCGGCATCGGCAGCAGGGTCTGCCGCGCGCGGCGTTGTCTCTGCGGCAGTCAGAATGCGCTCCAGATAGTCGAGAGAGTGCGGATGTGAGAGACTTTCCTGATAGAGGCGGTAGGCGAGCACCATGTGTCGCTCTTCATTCTGATCGGTCAGCGCGAGGAGCGCATGTAAAAAGGCGGAGAGACTGCCCGCAAAGGCTGCATGTTGTCCCGGGTGATAGAGAAAGCAGGGGGCGCGGCTCTGCGGATCCAGGTAAATCGCGTCGGCATCGAGGACCAGGCCGTCCGGAGACAGGAGATAGGCCGGGAGACGGGAGAGCGCCTGAAGAAGATAGAGCAACAGGCGGCGAAGATCTTCGGCGCGAAGCTTTTGCTCGGCTGCGGCGTCGGAGAGAGAGAGAAGGCCGGTCACATCGTAGGAGAGTGTCTCGGGCAGTGCCTCACTGTCGGGGCGGAGCGGCAGAAAACCGGGAATGCGGTTTTCTTCGAGCATGCGGCGTGGAAAGCCGGATGCATCGGCGGGGGAGAGAGGAAGTTCGAGGGTGCTGTGTGTCGCACTATGAACCGGTTTCATCAGGGGTTTACCTCCTTTGTGCTGTCTGGAAGCGGACTGTTGCTGCGAAGCGCTGTTTCCGGGCGCAGCAGTTTGTATTCGATGCGCGCCGAGAAACGGGGCGCGCGGAGCTCGACACCGCCGACCTCCTGTCCGCACCAGACGGTGAAGTTACCGTCGCTCACGGGGAGCAGGGAAGAGAGACGGCGCAGATAGTGTGACTTCAGCTCTGCCGGGACAGCGGCGATGTCGCCGGTGCGGGAATCCGCGCGCGAGGCCTGTACCGCGAGATCTTCGAGCAGAAAGCCGGCAGTGCAGCGGGCCTGTTCCCGATAGACAAAGCGGGTCGCTGCGGTCAGCGATAAAAAGAGAAGCGAGAATACATAGAGTGCTTCCACGGTGAGGGAGGCGCGAAGACGCAGGGACAGAGGCCGTCTCATGCCGGAACCCTGCCCGAAGCAAAAAGAGTAAAAAGGGCGGGGAGCAGAAAAAAGGGGAGCAGCGGGATGCGCTCTGTCCCTGCCTTTTTCGGGCGCCCGAAGCGGCGGCAGAGCAGGAAAAGGGAGAGGAGTGCCGCAGATAAAAAACCGGTTGTCAGCAGAAACAGCAGGCGGTGAAAGCCGGCGCCGAGACCGAAACAGAGGAGAAACAATGCGTCGCCGAGCCCGAGGGCTTCGCGGGACAGCAGGGAAAAGGCAAGCAGCGGAAGAGACAGGCAGAGCGAGAGCAGAAGCTCTGTCGGCACGGTCGCGTGGACAAAGAAGAGGCGCCACAGATAAAAGCCGAGCTCCAGAAGGAGCAGAAGCTCAAAAAAGCGGCGAGGTACGGTTTGATAGAGAAAGTCCTCGCATGCACAGGCAAGTGAAAAAAGCGTGAGACTGACGCAACCGAAGAGGGTGGTCGCAAACATCGGAAACTCCTTTCAGGGATAGCAATAACTGCAGGGGCCAAGCTGCTCCACTTCGCGTTTCGGCACAGCTCGAACATAGGCGCGAATCGCGCGGCAGGCCGGATCGCGGTGCCAGGCGGTGCCGCTCGGCATCAGGTAGACAGTACCGCCGCTTGCGCCGCGCGCACAGACCGGGCAGGCGTGATAACGACCGCCGGAGGTATTGCGCGCAGCCGTCGCTTCGGAGAGAGACACGGCGCGCAGGTCGTTGTAGAGATAGTGGCAGCGGGCAGTCTTATGGTAGCGGGTCGAGTGCCTGCCGACATAGACAATTTCCTCTTTCGGATTTGCCGCGACGCAGTTTTCCGGATCGGTTTCCCCGATCCAGGCGCGCCGCCATGCCGTGCGGCTGCAGCGGACGGCGGGCAGACGAAACAGAGGAATCGGGAGTGTGTAGCTGTAGTCCAGCACGACGCGAACCGTTTCTCCGTCCGCGAGGAAGCTCGAACGCTCGGCACTGAGCCCGCTGAGATTCGGATCGGAGACAGCGGCACGCGCGGCCGCAAGCGCCAAGGCGCTCAGCGAATTTCTGTATTGCGCGGCCTCCGGCGTTGACAGCGCGGCTAGGGCAGCGGCGCGGTCACAGACGGTTTCCGCAGCGCGCTGCATCTGCCGCTCGGTGGTCATGATGCGGAAGGGCACGGAAAAGAGGAGGAGCACAAACAAAAAGAGAGGCAGCACGAGCGCTGCCTCTACCGTGAGCGAGGCAGAGAGCGGGGCGCGGCGCCTCAGCGCTGCGCTCCTGTGAAGAGAAAAAGAGACGGAAAGTCGGGATTGTGCCTGGAGAGCTGTTTTCCGATTTTGATTGACAGTGGTTTTCATGTGGCCGTCTCCTCTGTTCACAGAAACGCAAGGTTGAAGCGCCGCGCGCCTCCTCAGTAGGCCCGGAAACTCTGCACGGAAATCTGAAACCGGTTCGGCGCGGCGGCGGGCAGGGAAAAGAGTGCGGTGAAGAGATGTGAGGCATTGCAGCGGAGCTCCGCGCGGAGCGAAACCAGGCAGTGCGTGATCCGGAAGGGCGTCTGTCCGTTCGAGAGCGCTGTTTCCATGAGATCGAGCATGCGGTAATTCCGCGCAGCGCGGGAAGTTTGCAGGTAGAAAAAGAGCAGAGCTTCCCGGTAGGAGAGCCCTTCTCCGCTCTCCGAAAGGGCGGGGGTGGGAGGCTGAAAGCCGCCGCCTTGCAAGAGCCGGTCGGCGGAGATACGGGGGACGGGCGCAAGCGTGAAGAGCGGTGCTTTCTGTCCGGCGAGCAGCAGGGACAGGTCTGTGAGACTGTCATAGGCTGCGACGGCATAGAGCAGCAGGAAACGGAGCAGGGCGCGAAGCCGCGGGGAAGCAGTCGCGGTACAGAGGCTGTCGGCGGCGCGCTCCGCGGCCTGACAGGCAGCCGGGTCCGAGAGCAGCGCGAGCAGGCGGAGGCTTTCCTGATCCGCAAAGAGGCGGGAGCAGACGGCGGAGAAGTTTTCGCGGTCGGTCTCCTTGCCGGCGCTCAGATATTCCAGCTGGAGGCTGAGACCTGCCTGCGCCGCCTCTTTCGTTTGGGTCAGATAGCAGGGGAAAAAGGAAGCCGCATAGTGCGCAAAGAGACAGTCATCTTCATCACTGCGCAAGGCGCCCGGCTCCGCCGCCGCAAGCTGTGCGGAGGGAAGCTCGGCGAGAGACAGGCTTCCGGCGGGAACGGCCGCGTTCGCCGGGAGGCAGAGCGCCTCGCGGGTCGCGGGCTCGGTTCGAAGGAGAGCGGCGAGTGAGAGGGGAGAAGCGTCTTGACGGAGACCCGAGGCAGCGCTGAGAGTCGGCAGACTGAGCGCCGCGGAAAAGTCGGCGGCAAGTGATTGCCAGAGGGCTTCGGCATCGATGCCCATGCCGTCGTCTTCGTCATCCTCTTCGGATTCTTCGGCGATGCGCGCGGCAAGCTCGGCGGCTGCCGTCTCGTAGGCGGAGACCGCCGCTGCGAGAGCGGGTGCGGCCGTCCCGGCCGCGGAAA